>PIVL01000390.1 GCA_003354145.1 Paracoccaceae bacterium | reverse complement strand
CGAAGGGTCGTAGCGCGAATATGCGAAGCCTTTGATATCAGGGTATGGATTTCCAGACTTGAACCAAATCGAAAGCGAACTCATTATGCTCTTCAACAAATACTTGGCCAAACTGTCACAATGTTACCAAAATGCGCGATCATTGTGAACCTAAGCCAAGGAGGTTGGGCAGTACTGAACCAACACCTACTAAAGCCGGTGGGATCACTAGAAGCAGTTGAAACTGTTCGTTTTCAAATGAGCGCAATTGGCGCAAAAACGGATCATTTATTTGGTTTGTAGGTCGGGGGATCTAAATCAACATGTGGAACCTAATTGTGATGAGTTAAAATGACTACACGGCGTTTTGTTTTATCTAGTCTTTGGGGTACGGTAGCGCTTTCTGCGCTGTCGGGCTGTGAATCCATTCGTCACTTTTTCCAACCCGAGGTGTCACGCACGGCGATTGATATTCATGCCCATTTTTTCAACGGACGGGACGTGCCGGTTATTGGGTTTCTAAAACAAACGCTGATCCGCGACCCTCACGCTCCGGTCGACCCGGATATGGGGTCGGATGCATTTCTTGGATTGTTGAAATACATCCTTCTTGCCAATACTCCGACCGCTCAGGAAGAACTGGATGGTTTGGGTGGCCGGGTTTCGCCGATGTCGGTGGAGGCTATTCTAAAGAGAGACCAAAAAAACGTTGAGGCTGGTCTTGCAAGTTTCACGCGCGAGGCAAATCAACGGACCATTGAACTGTCAACGACACGAAGCAGCGAAGACCAACTTCTTGACCGGATCGCACTAGAAGCTGGTGTGCCAGGTCTAAGAACGGGTTTGCAGACACCTGAAAACCAGGCCAATAGTTTGGCGCAGAGTATCTACCAACAAGGTGGAAATGCCGGGCTTCGAACCGGAGAGGAGCGTCAATACGTTCATAGGACGCCGTTGATGCAGACGTTGCGTTGGGCCGGTATTCTGACCCGATCACGCCTTGATATTCTTGCCGAGCTTGAGCGGCTTTATGGCGGGCCGGATTTGATCCGGATCTTTTCGCCGTCTCTGGTCGATTTCAGCGCATGGTTAGTGACGCGCGAAACCGTTACGCCACTTGAAGACCAGCTAGAAGTGGTGGCAGCCATTGCCCAGAGAACCGACACGTCTTTGATCCTGCCATTCTTGCCTTTCTGCCCACTTCGCGCTGCGCTTGAAGTTGAGGACGATCCGCAAATCGACACGCTTCGCCATGTGAAACGCGGTATTCTGGAACTCGGTTTTGTTGGGGTCAAACTGTATCCACCCATGGGGTTTCGCCCTGTTGGCAATACTGACGACCTGACATGGGTTCCGCGTAAGCCACAGGGTGGAGGGCCCGCCCTCGACGCTGCTCTTGAAACACTATTCTTGTGGTGCATCACCAACGAAGTCCCGATCAAGGCCCACGCAAACAATTCGGTTGCGGCTGGCCCAAATACGGGAACATTTGCTGATCCTGCTGGTTGGCAGGCCCTGATGCGCGATGCGCGGTTCCGAGAATTAAGTGTCAATTTGGCACATTTCGGCGGCTTTGACGAAACTGAGGATAACAGCGCCTTTACCTCTCAGGGGGATTGGGAAGAAACACTGGCGTCCATGGTGAACGAATTTCCCAACGTCTACTTTGACCTTGGATTCTGGAGCGAAGTCGCAGACCAGGACAGCTCGAACCGAGCCCGCATTCTGGAACGCGCGGCGGTATTGATCGACCGCTCACCTAAGATGCTGAAACGTATGATGTATGGGTCGGACTGGTCAATGATTGGCCGTTTACCAAATCACCCGGCCTACCTGGCCGATATCCAAAATGCCCTGACTGAACTGGGGCTCGATACGATCGAAACCGAAGCCGTCATGGGAGGCAACGCAGCTCGCTATTTGGGCCTGCATCGAAATGGTCAGCAGCGCCAGCGCGTGCAGCAGGCTTATGGCGAAAATCCGATTTATCGTGACATATTTGAAAGTTGAATTAACCACGAAAGGACGTAACGATGAGTTTCCGAACATTCGTAATCCTGGGAGCGTTGATACCCACAATTTCCACCGCCCAAGTCGTTGACATTGAAACCGGTGCCGCCGATCTAAAACGGCTTGCCGAAGAGGCGCGACTGGCCAAAGCTAATCTCAGTTTTGAAGAGTTTCGTGATCAAACTCTGTTTGTGCCTGAAACTGGCAAATTCTATGTCAGCGGCGATGTTCCAATTCGTAACGAAAAACTCCTGCGCGAGTTTTGGGATCAAAACGTACGCAATGCGCCACCGGTTGTAACTGCAGACAGTCCAGAGTTTGCTATCGGGCACGTGGGAGGTTTGGATCAAGTCTGGAACTCCGTGCAAAAGCACCGGCTCAGCTATTGTGTCAGTCATTCTTTTGGCCATCGCCACGCCAACGTTGTCGCCGATATGCAAGCCGCCACTGCCGCATGGGAAACTGTGGCAGACCTCTCGTTCATCTATGACGCTACGCAGGACGCCAGTTGCAACAATGCCAATCAAAATGTTCTATTCGACGTGCGCCCCGTCAATGCCAATGGTCAGTTTCTGGCCGCGGCCTTTTTTCCCAACGACCCCCGCGCAGCACGCAGTGTCGTTATTGATGGATCGTCGTTTCAGCTGAACCCGACAGGAAATTTGACCTTGCAGGGGATTCTGCGGCACGAGTTAGGCCACGTGGTCGGCGCACGCCATGAACACACCCGACCCGAGGCCGGGGCCTGTTTTGAGGACGATGAGTGGCGTGGTGTGACCAATTACGATGGTTTTTCCGTGATGCATTATCCACAATGCAACGGCTTGGGAGACTGGACTCTGACACTGACCCCGACGGACAAAAGCGGCGTAGCCTGTATCTATGGCGCGGCGGCGGGTTTTTCCGTCGATACCAGCATTTGTCGCCCTGCCGGTGCATTCATCGAATTTGGTCCGTTTACGCTTGCTGAAAACGAGATGAAACAGTTTGACCCAATCGCCGTCAGCCCCGGATTGCATCTGACGGTGCAGATGTTTGGTGTGGGCAATAATCCCGGTGATCCTGACCTATACCTGAAATTTGAAGCTCCTGCTTTGCTTACAGATTTTGACTGTCGACCGTTTACGACCGGCGCGGACGAGATCTGTGACGTGATTGTTCCTGAGGGCAGTAGCGTTGCTTCTGTAATGGTCAATGGCTTTACCCAAGGATCGTTCCGGATGGAAATCACGCAATCGACGCTCAACTGAAAAGGAGACCCCATGATCTTTTTCGACAAAGCTCTGACATTGGCATTAGTAGCCGTAACAAGCGCCACCGTCACTTTGGCTGAGGACGCGTCCGTCGAACTGACCTGGCGGTCAACGCCTGATGATCGCACCCAACAAACCCGCGAGATCACGGACCTTTATCTGGCGCTCTATAATTCCGCCAACTTGCCGACCCGGGCTGTGATAAACACAGAAGGCACCCTGCTTGAGCCATTGTTGTTCAAAGAAAACGCGTTGATTGGCAATGGGCTGACCCCGGCAGTTTCGGCCATCCTGTGCGATCTGAACACCGACATTTGCACACGAAAGCGGATGCCCGTGCCACCTGAGACATTTGGGGACCTCACAGCCCATGTGGGCGGTTTTCAGGTATCCGAGGCAAACTGGCGTTTTTCCCAAGGCGCCACCTTTGTATTGCCTGGTCTAAAGCTGGAGCCCCATACCACACGGATCGCGATAACTGGTAGGGCT
>PIVL01000389.1 GCA_003354145.1 Paracoccaceae bacterium | reverse complement strand
CCGCCCTCGCGTCTTGTCAGCCTGAAAGATGCGCGCAGCCTAAGTTCTCATGCCAGATCCGGAAAAAACCAAACGCAGTAAAAGCGCGAAACCAGCACAAGTTTTTCCAATTGTCGCCTCATTTGACATCTAAATATTGCCTCTGATAACCGGTTCATCAATGCAGCCGGAGTTCCGAGGACCAGTGTTATGCAGGATGTAATTGACAGTTTTGACACCTCCCTTGCGGGATTGGATGTCAACGAATGGAAGACCAAGTTGGTTGCCATTGCCGATGAACATGGCATGTCTCAACCGCTGGGCGACAAGCACTTTGCAACATTCATTGACGCCAAAAGCACGCTTTTGGTCAGTTTCGAGACCATACAAGGCATCCACGCCTTATCTGACGTGGCTCAACCCTTTGGATTTGATATGGTACGTGCCCAAGGCTGGTCGCATTTGTGCCTGATCGCCGACGGTGACACCTGGTTCCGCGATTCCCGCGTTTATGGTTTCTTTGATCAGCTGATTGATGATGGTTTTTTCGAAGATTTCGAACAGGTTGTGTTTTACGGTGCCGGCCCTTGTGGCTATGCCGCGGCCGCCTATTCCGTGGCTGCCCCCGGCGCAACGGTGGTTGCTGTTCAGCCTCAGGCCACCTTGGACGCACGCATGACCGAATGGGATGAACGTTTCACTGAAATGCGTCGCACCTCATTCACGGATCGGTTTGGCTATGCCCCTGATATGCTGGACGCTGCCGATCATGCCTTTATTATATACGACCCGCGCGAAAACCTGGATGCAATGCATTCCACCCTGTTTGAACGTTCAAATGTGTCGCGGTTGCGGATGCCAAACATGGGAAGCGCTTTGCAAACCCAGCTGATTGCAATGAATATGCTCTACGGGATTCTGTCACTTGCAGGCAAAGGTAAGCTGACGAACCAGAGATTTAGCGAACTCTACCGCGCACGCCGTACCAATATGGAATATTTGCGCAAACTAATGTTCCTCATGGACAAGGCAGGTCGGCCCTATTTGAACGCAATGTTATGTCGCAATGTTATCAATCGGTTGAACGCGCCAAAATTCCGTCGCCGACTAAATGATCTGGAAAAGCGCGCTAACAAGGGCGAGTTTACATTGCCTCCGACTGCGGCCTGATCACGCAACCATAATCCGGCACTGGCTCACGCGCAACGGCTGTGCTAGCCGGGGAACATGAGCGACTCTCTTACAATCCGCCGTCCTGATGACTGGCATCTGCACCTGCGCGATGGCGCAATGATGCACGCCGTTTTGCCTGAAACCGCCCGCCATTTCGCCCGCGCGATCATCATGCCCAATCTGGTGCCACCCGTCGTCACAGGGGCTGATGCAGCCGCCTATCGCCACCGAATCCTTGCAGCTTTACCCCCTGAAATGTCGTTTCAGCCGCTGATGACACTGTACCTGACCGAAGACACCGATCCTGACGATCTGGCGGCGGCCCATGCCAGTGGTCTGATTACAGCAGTTAAACTTTACCCTGCCGGTGCCACCACAAATTCCGCCAGTGGAGTTGCCAATTTCGACAAAGTGCGCGCCGCACTTGAGCGGATGGCCGAAATTGGCCTGCCGCTTTGTGTCCACGGCGAAGTGACAGCAGAAGACATCGACATTTTTGACCGCGAAGCGGTGTTTATTGATCGTGTCCTTGACCCGATCCGCAAGGCAACACCAGGATTGCGTGTGATCATGGAACATATCACCACATCAGACGCCGTAGATTATGTGCGCACAGCTGGCGATGATCTGGCCGCGACGATCACAACGCATCATCTGGTAATCAACCGAAACCACATTCTGGTCGGCGGCATCCGTCCGCATTATTACTGTCTGCCCGTTGCCAAGCGCGAAAACCACCGTTTGGCACTACTTGCCGCCGCAACTTCTGGCGAGACCCGTTTCTTTCTAGGAACGGACAGCGCACCTCACCCTGATACCGCCAAGATCACCCCTTGTGGCTGCGCCGGTTGTTTCACTGCACCCAATACCATGTCCATCCTTGCCGAAGTGTTTGAAAAGGCAAATGCGCTGGACAGGCTCGAAGGCTTTACATCACTTCACGGCCCCAACTTTTATCGCCTGCCCGTCAACACAGAGACGATCACTCTGACCAAGGGCGCGCCTGTAACTTATCCCAACACGATTTCCGTTGAAGACGAACAAATCACCGTTTTCGATCCGGAATTTCCGTTGCACTGGAGCGTTACGGCCTGATTTCTTCTCGTTACAAATACTCAAAGCACCGCTTGCCACTCCCCATCACGTCGCAAAATTCGTGCAGCCGGAAAACCAGATCACAGGAGCCCACAGATGATCCCCACTTCGTTTCCATCCCCCGAAGAAATGGCGCGCCTGACTGCGCGCATGTTGCTGGAAATCGGCGCCGTACATCTGAACTCTGATGAACCGTTCATTCTGGCCTCGGGCTTGCCAAGCCCAACCTACATTGATTGCCGTAAACTGATTTCCTATCCACGCATCCGCTCGACCTTGATGGATTTTCTGACCGTAACGATCATGCGCAATGCCGGGTTTGAAGCGTTTGACAATATCGCAGGCGGTGAAACTGCGGGCATTCCTTTTGCTGCACTTATAGCAGAGCGCATGGCGCTACCTATGACTTATGTGCGCAAAAAGCCAAAAGGCTACGGGCGCAATGCGCGAATCGAAGGCGTAATGGGCGAAGGAAACCGGGTACTGCTGGTTGAGGATCTGACCACCGACGGCGGTAGCAAGCTAAGCTTTGTTGACGCTATCCGCGAGACTGGTGCGACCTGCGCACACACCGCAGTTATCTTTTATTATGGCATCTTTCCGGACACCGAAAAAACACTTGGAGATCATGGTATAAACCTGCATCACCTCTGCACCTGGTGGGACGTACTGGCCGAGGCGAAATCGTCCAAAGCGTTTGATAAAGGCACTTTAAAAGAGGTTGAATCCTTTCTCACTGCCCCAAAAACCTGGCAGGACGCCCGCAGCTAGGACTCCGCAACGTCACCCAAAAATCCAAGTCGGAGATTGACTTGATATGGGGTGCTGACCGACGCTGATCACAAGATATAGTGGATTTTCTGATATACACAGGTTATCCACTTAAACATACAATTTGCGCAATCCACCCCAGTACGGCTATTACTTGGGGCTTGGGGATGTGGGGAACCGATGAACGAGTATACGAATTTTGACGGCGCACCAGCCGAAGCTGATGCGCCGCAACCGCTACCTCATTCGGTAGAGGCCGAACAGCAGTTGCTGGGTGCAATTCTGACCAACAATGATGTGTATGACCGCATTGCCAGCATCATTGGCCCGCAGCATTTTTATGACCCGGTCCATGCCCGCATCTACGAAATCACTGCTGCACGCATCGCTAAGAACGCGCTTGCGTCACCGGTGACAATCAAGGCGTTCATGGAAAATGACGACGGTCTGAAAGAGCTTGGCGGCCCGGCCTATCTGGCGCGTCTGGCCGGTGCGGCGATTTCGGCGTTTGCGGTGCGTGACTATGCCCAGATGATCTATGATTTCGCCATTCGACGCGAATTGATCGCGTTGGGCCGTGACATTTCGGACAAAGCCGGTCGCGTTGACGTCGCAAGCGAGCCCAAAGAGCAGATCGTCGAGGCCGAGCAACACCTTTACAAGCTGTCAGAACAGGGCCAGACCGAAAACGGGTTTCAATCCTTCCTCAGTGCGGTCAC
>PIVL01000388.1 GCA_003354145.1 Paracoccaceae bacterium | reverse complement strand
GATGTCATTCAGGTGGGTGACGCCGCCAAAATTGGGGTCATTGGTAATGAACACATCGCCATCTCGGATGCTACCTTGATGAATTTCGATGATTTTCTGAACGGCCTTGTCAAGCACACCTATAAAGCTGGGAATACCCGCGCCAGAACTGACAAGCCGCCCTTCGCCATCCGTAACCCCTGTGCCGACATCCAGCACTTCGTAGATAATCGGGCTCATCGCGGTTTTTTCAGGACGGCGAACATTTCTTCGGCGGCATTATCAAGGCCAGCCTGAATGATGGAAAGCGTAAATGGGTCAAGCATCAGATCACTGTTAATCCCTGGGCAAGTCTGATAAAATTTCAGGGCCATCTGCGCGCAAGATCACGATGTCTTCCAAACGGATCCCAAAGCGGCCGGGCAGGTAAATTCCGGGCTCGATCGAAAATACCATTCCGGTTTCCAGCACTGTTTGCAAAACCGAGGTAAGATAGGGTTGCTCGTGGATTTCGACGCCCATACCGTGGCCCGTGCGGTGGACGAAATATTGACCATAACCGGCGTCCGTAATCACCTTGCGGGCGGCATCATCCACGACATGCGCCTTGACGCCGGGGCGCGCGGCCAGCATCGCCGCTTGTACTGCGGCTTCGACAATGGCTTGAACTTCGTGATACCCGTCGGGTGCCTCGCCCAGGACCGCTATGCGCGTTATATCGCTGGAATAGCTGCTTTTGCCACCGCCGATATCCATCACCACAGCGTCACCCGCTTTCAAAATGGTTTCGCCGGTTTGATGATGTGGGTAGGCTCCGTTCAGACCTGCACCAACAATGGTGAACAAAGGCTTGGTATCCAGGTCGATGAATTTCTTGCGGATGATTTCGGCTACTTCCAGTTCGGACATTCCAACCTTCATGGCGTCCCAACCTGCCATCATTGCAGCGTCCGCAATCAGAGCATTTGCTTTGAGAAGCGTGAATTCAGATTCATCCTTACGCATCCGTAAATGACCGATACTTGATGCAGTGAATTGGCGTTTGGCAGCGGGTAATGCATCCTGAACCAGTGCCGCAAAGTCGGCACGCATGGTTTCATCCAAGGCGATTTGACGCGCATTTGTGACGTTCAAATCCGTCAACAAATCGGTAAATGCCACTTGGGGTCCTTCAGCGTCAGACCATTCAAAAAAGTTCAGGTTTGTAGCTTCGCGCGACCCGGCAGCATTAAGCGCAGGCATCAGAAACGCCGCCCGTGTTTGACTGATACAGGCCAAACACGGGCGTTCATCCGCATGAGGGTGAAAGCCAAGTAGCCACTGCATTTGCGCGCCGGGGCCAAGGGCCAAAAGGTCGATGTGCTGCGCTTTCATAAGTCCTTGGAGTTGCTCAATCCGATTTGAGGTCCGGGGCATTAGTTCCCCTCCCAACCATAGATTTCACGTGCATTTTCTGGTGTGACAAGCCCGTTTTTCACATCCATTTCCACGGCTTTTGGGTCGCGGGTTTTGGGGTTCCCGTATCCGGCACCGCATGATGTCACGACGCGGATCACATCATCTTTTTGGGTCGCCAATCCAGAAACGAAGGAAAACCGTTCTTCGCTATCGTCTGGCTTTATGACCTCAAGATAATTGCCCGAGCCCTCAAACCCGTCTTTTAACGCCCATGGTTTAACCTTTGAGCGGGTATATCCCGCAGTCAAAAATCCATTGTCAGCCCGCACTCGGTATTCCAGAACCAAACCACGGCCTCCGGTGTACTGACCCTCGCCGCCCGGCTCGGTATTCAGCGCCATTTTGTCCACGAACAACCCGTTACGTGCTTCGGAAATTTCAGCGGGTGTATTGTAGGTTTCGCCGTGGAAGCCTGAAAAAATGCAAGGATTGCCATCGCGTCCATCCCATGCGCCCCAGCCACCGATTTGGGGCTCGATTACTGTATATTGACGCCCGGTATCAGGGTGTATGCCGCCAATAAATGTCCCACAAATAGACGCAAAATGCCCGGCTGGCAGACGGTCGGGAATGTGCGGCGCAAGGCAGCGCCAAATCAAGTCATAAACCCGCACTTCGGTTTCAAAATAGAATCCGATTGCAGCAGGTTCCTGAGCGTGAAAGACCGACCCTTCGCGCGTGAGAACCTTCATTGGTCTGAACGACCCGTCATTGGCGGGGGTATTGCTGTCGGTAATGGATTTGAACACCATTTGTGCGCAAATCAAAGTGCCATCACGGCTGGTATTGGTCGGCCCGTCATCCTGATCGGGATTGTCGCGCAGATCGACCAGAAATTCATCGTCAGTGATCGTGATCTTAACGTTATAGATACGACCGTCGTCTTGTTCTTCGCTAAGCTCGAACGTGCCTTTTGGAAGGTTCTTAAGCTCAGCCAAAGCGCTGGCTTCGCCAAAATCCATAAAGCTGTCCATCGCTGTTACAAAGGCTGCCGCGCCATATTTTTCAGCAAGTTCGCCAAGCCGCTTTGCACCAACGCGCACTGATGCGATCGGCTGACCCACCATGTCCACATCCTCGAAATGAACGGTGAGAGCTACCGCCTCAAGCACAGTCGTCGAGCCATCAAAGCTTGAAAATCAAACGCCACTAACCGGTTTGTCCACAGCCTGTACAATTGATGTACTTTCTTTCCGGCGTTTGGTGTAGTTTCAGTCCGGCGTTGACATCTTACGTTTTTTTGCCTTTTGATTGGTTGTTGTGCATTGGGTCGGTTGTATCTTCACCGAACACATCCATCGTTCCACACCACAACATCGACGCGGTTTTGTCTGTGTGGTTCCAGGTGGAATGGGTTTTGCGGGAATCAAAGTGCATCGAGTCACCTCGGCGTAAAATGGTTCTCACGCCTTCCAGCTCAACCGTGATTTCGCCTTGGAGCATGAAAAAAAGCTCCTCGCCTTCATGATTGATTGGTTCATTTCGATGGCCGGGGGGTTCGGACACAATGACCGAGCGGATTGAACTGCCCGGAAAATTTACCGATAGCCGTTCGTACGAAAGTGCATTTTGGCCAACACTATAACTGATCCGGTCGGTTTCACGTGTGGTTTCGGTGTCGTTGCTTGGTTGTTCCAGAAAGTGCGAAATTGGTTTGCCAAGCACGCCAGAGATCGAGCGCAACGACGACAACGAAGGAACAGTTATCGAGCGTTCAACTTGCGAAATGAAGCCAACAGATAGCCCGGCATGATCCGCCACATACTGCATGGTTAACCCTGCCTCTTTGCGGCATTTCCGCAACTTATCAGCAAGCTGAGTTTGAGTTTTGGAATCGTCTGAGATTGATTTTTTTAGCATGACTAAAATTTGGGTGAAAAAGTCTCACCTGTCAAGTTTTAGTTATACTAAAATTTTCCGTACAAATTTCCTTAACAAAAGCAGAATGATAGCACGCACAAACATATGTGGGACTTTTGGGTAAAAGTGACCAAAGCCGTTCCATCAGGCCTCAGAAATTAAGCGGAACCTGCTGCGCAGTGAACCAGACAGCAACTGCCAGAACTACGAAGCTAAGCGCAATCAAGCTTGTTGAAACCAAAGGCGAAAGTTTGTTCATCTCCATTGATCCCTCGCCTTGTTCCATAGGCTGATCCGACGACATACCGGCCATGTCCATTTCTTCCATTGATTGCCCGGACCCACCCGGTTCAGGCGACCGGTGCCCAAGGTTGGGTGCCGCCCCATCGGCACCCGGCAGGGTCATGCAACCATGTTTGAGATGTTTTTTGACCAGCCAGT
>PIVL01000833.1 GCA_003354145.1 Paracoccaceae bacterium | reverse complement strand
GGCGAAGGCCAGCGTGTTGGAGGCCATGTTGAATTCACCCTCCATTGCTGCTTCGATGAAGTCTGCGACTTTGCTGAAAGTAGCCATTATGACTCTCCCTTTCTTGAGTTAAGTTTTTTGGGGGGGTGTAGTGTCGTTAATTCAGAGAACCGGGAGGGGTGTTTTTGGGATTGCCTCGAAATAGTCCGTCCCAGCCGCAACAATGCAGCTACGCATCCGGCCCATCGAGAATGTCCGCAATGGTTTGGCCGTTGTATTTTTTGCCCGAAGTTAGCCCGCAGGAAATGCTATTCAATGTGCCAATTAGGGTCCAAGTTCCAGTGTCTTCATTTACAAACATATCCATACGAACACCCTTTGCTCTGGGGAAATCACGCACTTCCGTTTCGACAACCACTTCACGATATTTGTTTGTGAGCTGAAGATAAGCTTGAGCCTCTGAAATACATGCCGCCGAAGCAGGCATGGCAAAGCACACGGCCAGAGCCGTTAGGATAACTTTCAACATTGGATTTTCCCCTTTGGGGTAAGGCGCTGTCGTGCGACCCGGACTGCGCTACGGGTTAGCTACGGTATCAGACGCAGCCGTGCTGATTGCAAAGGCTCACCATATAGGCGACCCATTCAGCCATTGGCCGGTCACTGCGCAAGTATCGCACCGTCTGGTTGGATAGTGGTGGCCGGGTCACAACGTCTTTCACCAGTGGCCCTTGGGTGAGGATCGGGCCGGGACACGCTGCCAAGAAGAAAATCGAACAGATCGCTATCATCCATGTTTTCAATTTCATGCCGTGTCTCCCTTGCGTTTTCAGCGTCCTGCAGGCGGCGCTCTGCCACCTCGACGCGCAGTTGAGCCTTGTAATCAGCAACCGCATCACCGCGTTGCCAGTAAATCAGCACCGCGAGAGCGG
>PIVL01000078.1 GCA_003354145.1 Paracoccaceae bacterium | reverse complement strand
ATTCAAAAGGCTGAAATTGATCGTGCTTCGCGCAAACGACCGCATGATATGGGGGCCTATGATTACACCATGAAGGCGATGCGCCATGTCTGGATGCTGGAACAGGACGAAGCCGCGGCAGCTCTGGGTCTGCTTGAAAGCGCGTTAAAAATTGACCCGGACTATCCGCTGGCGCTGGCGCTGTCTGCATGGTGCTGGGCGCAGCATTCGGTTTATAACTGGACGGAAGATATCGACACCGCCAAGTCCCGAGCCCTTGATTTGGCGGAAAAGGCGGCGGGTCTTTCGGGCGATGATCCGTTAATCCTGTCAGTGCTTGGCGTCGTGCATACATTTGCCCGCAATTATGGCACTGCACGGATATTATTAGAGCGGGCAATTACGCTTGACCCAAATGCTGCGTGGGCGCTTAGCAGATTGGGGTGGCTAGAGGTCTATGCCGACCGACCCGAGGCGGCTTTTCAGCATTTTGAGCACGCTATGCGCCTTAGCCCCCTTGATCCAATGAACTTCAATAACCTCGTGGGGATCGCCGCCGCGCACCAGATTTCCGGAGACTACAATGCTGCCGCAGATCTTTTTCAGCGCGCACTGTTAGAGCGACCAAGTGCATTTTGGATTCACCGAAACCTTGCCCCCGTACTGCTTGCAGCGGGTCGAACAGAGGAAGCGGAAGTTTCCAAGAAAGCAATGTTAGACGCCTACCCCGAGATGAGCATCAAACGATACAAGGAAGCGATGGTATTTTCTCGTGATGCACTGGAGACCATTTCTGGTTATCTGCGCAAACTGGGAATTCCAGAAGAGTAAGTTTGGCCGATTCCATCAGGGAAGTGGACCGTCAAGCTGACGGCCCCCAATCAGCGGCTGGCCGCGTAATATGACACCTTGTTTTCCAAATACCGCAGAAACTCTGAGATCGAAAAGGCCAGTGCAAACAGAACAATCAGGACCGCCCAGAAATGGCTCATCAAAAAGTTCGTCGCGTAGAGTTCGAACAATGCGCCAAATCCCACGATCGAGATCAGAAGCTGCCCGATAATCACGCCTTTTACAGCCCGAATTACGCCAATCCGGACGCCTCCCAGAATTTCGGGTAAAGCGGCCCAGAAATAAACTTTCAGGAATGCATCCAAGGGTGACGCGCCAAAGCTGCTGGCCATTTCAACCAGGGATCTGTTGATCTGGCGTACGCCTGCACGGGTATTCAGGATAATGATCCAAATACCGAACAATGTAGTTGTTATGATGATCGACTTCAGTCCAAAGCCAAAAAGCACCATCAAGACAGGAACCAGCGCGGTCAAAGGTGCGCTTACAAAAATGTTCACCCACGGCAAAAGCAACTCGTCCAACAGCCTGCTGCGACCCATCAGAATTCCAACTGGAATCCCGATAGCAACCGAAAAGAAAACACCCGCCAGGAACGCCTGCGCGGTTTCGCTTAGTGCCTTCAGAAACGCGGGCGTGCCGATGATATTGAACAAAGTGACGAAGACCTCAGACAGGGGCGGCACGAAAAATGTCAAACCTAGCTGGCCGACTATTTCCCAAAGCAGCCCCCAGATCAGAAGAGACGACATCGCTGGAAGTTTGTAACCTTTAATATACATAACGTTCCCCTATTCGACGTAGTCGCGCAATGACGCCCAAATTTCATCAACGATATCCAGATACTCTGGATCGCGGCGAATATTTTCGGCACCTTTCAGGCGAAAGCTGGATGGCCTGATAATTTCGGATACCCGGCTGGGGCGCGGCAACAAGATTGCGATCTGATCGGACACATAAACCGCTTCTTCGATCGAGTGTGTTACGAAGATAAATGTTTTGTTCTCATTGGCGACCAAGGCCAAAAGATCCTCTTGAAACTTGCGTCGGGTCTGTTCGTCTACGGCTGAAAACGGCTCGTCCAGCAGTAAGACCTTTGCGTCAACTGACAAGGCACGCGCCAAACCAACGCGCTGTCGCATGCCGCCTGACAATTCGTGCGGATAGGCCTTTTCAAACCCTTGCAGCCCGACATCATTGATATATTTGGCTGCCTTGTCTTCACGCTCGGATTTGGCCACTCCGCGCAATTCTAACCCAAACGCCACATTTCGCATCACATTGGCCCAGGGAAGCAGGGCAAAGTCCTGAAACACAAAAGCGCGGTTTGGGCCGGGACCGACCACTGCCTTGCCGTTGACGGTAATCTCGCCAGTGTCCGGCTTGAGTAACCCTGCAATGATCTTGAGCAAAGTCGTTTTTCCGCAACCCGAAGGACCAAGAAGCGACGTCAGTTGCCCTCGTGGGAATTCCAGTGACATATCCTTGAGCGCTTCAACGGCGCCATAGTTTTTCGACACGCCTCGCACGGAAACCGCAACATCCTGTTCAATTGGTTCAGCATTTGAAAAAGCAGCATCAGTCTGTGACATAACCACGATCATTTCCTTTAAAGAGTGTGTTTTCGATTTTCTCGAGCAGGTTCAAAAAAAGAACCGCCAACAGGATGATGGAAAAGATGGCCGCGTACATACTCGGATAATCAGCGATCGAGCGGCTATATGTGATGATGTCACCAACGCCGGTTGGTGTGATCTTGAGCTCGGAAAGGATTGCGCCGATAAAACCGGCTGACACGCCCAGGCGAAGCCCTGAAAAAATGACCGGAGAGGCCGCCGGAATGACAACTTTAAGCACAACCTGGTAGTCTTTGGCCAAGAAAGATTGCGCCATTTCTTTCATTGAGGCTGGCGTATTTCGCACGGCGCTGCTTGTGCTCAATACGATCACAGGCATGGCCATGATACAGACCACAAAGACTTTGGAGGTCAGCCCAATGCCGTATGCCATTACCAAAAGCGGTATAAGCGCGGCCAGCGGCGCCGCCTGCATCACGATAAAAATTGGCGAAAACAGCCATTCAAACCGTTCGCTTAAACCGATCCAAAGACCCAACCCAATACCAAACACTGTCGAGATAGCGACGCCTAGCACCAGCGGCTTTAGCGTCTCTGCGTAGGCCACAAAAATGCTGCCATCAAATGTCATCCGCGCCAAAGCGGACATGGATTCCAAGAATGTCGGGAAAGCATAACTGATCGGAATACGCCCTGCGATTTCCCAGGCGCCAAAAACCAGCAGTGCTGAAAGAATCTTGATATATAGGGATCGGTGTTTCATTCCGCCTCGACATTTTGAGGGAGTGTTCGGGTTTGGTCCCCGGTCAATTCAAACAACCGGAGACCACGCGTGGACTACTTCAATGCGGCATCAAGCGGTACGAGATACCAGAAATCCTCAATGTCCAACTCTGACGGATCTCCATCCAGCTGACCCGCTGCCGAATACCATTCAATATCTGCCTTTGCGGCTACGCGACCGCCACCGTTGGGATCGTAAAGACCGCCAGCAACTGCCTCGGTATAGAACCCGTCAAGTTCGCCAAGAATCTCGGCCGGGAGCTGACCAATCGGACCATCAGGATTGGTTTCGCGGCTGATTATCGTTGGATCCTCGGCCATGTCTTGCCAAACGCTTAGCAAAGCTTCGACAAGAATATCGACCTGCTCACTGTTTTCCTTAATCCAGTCCAGATTGGCGAACAGCGCCTCGTCACTGGCGTCGACGTCAAACATTGGCAGAACATTGAACCGGTCGTCAGCCTCGGCGATGATCTTGTTTTTGTTGGACAGGTCCAGAATCGTGGCTTCTGCCTGACCCGCCAGCATCGCAACAACCCGGTTTGACGATCCCGGCACATACGACCGCTCGCCAAAAGATATGCCCATCCGATCCTCGATCACGTTGGCAATTGAATCGGTTCCGCCGCCGCGCGAATGCAGCATTATTGGGTGCCCATCCAGCTGCTTCAGGTCGGTGTATTCTTCGACTGCGACAGGAAAAAACTTGAGCTTGGAAAGCTGAAAAATGATCCGAATAGGGGCTTTTGACCGCTGCATTGCGGAGTAAGGTGTGCCAAAGCCAATATCCATTTGACCACTTAGGATTGCCTGAATGGCCAGCTCTTCGTCGGAAAAGGCGGTCCATTCATAATCAAGGCCGTTGGCCTTTGCTCGGTCAAGCGCCACAAAGAACGCAGCCAATTCGTCTGATGGTGTCTCGGCTAATGCAATCTTGAGCGGTTCTGCTTGAGCCGCTGAAAACGTCAGGGCCATGGCTAGCGGTGCCGCCAGCGCCAATTGCTTTACAAAATGTTTCATAGTTTTCCTCCCAGAAAGCTTCACATTGATATTTGCGCCGAGGTTTCGCCAACTGGCGGTCCCCTGATCATTGATTGTTGTAGCTATACCTCTTCAAACAGACGGTCCGACACCGAACGCAGGTGATTGCGCATGGCTTCATACGCAGCTTCGGGATTACGGTCCGAAATCGCCGTTACGATCTTATTATGCTCATCAAAACTTGTGTGTGTTGTTGGAGGGCTTGTTGTTTCGCGAACAACATTGCCCCACGCCACCGCGCGCCGCACCTGATTTAGCTGATCAAACAGCGATACAAGCAGTAGATTGTCGCTGCTTTGCGCTATCAGGTGATGCAGTAAATCGTCTTGTTCTTCGTATTCAGACCAAGTGGTTGCCGAACGGGTACGCTGCATTGCACGCAGCATTGCCTCGAGGTCTTCGCCAGAAGCGTTTACAGCCGCCTCTCGCGCAATTGCCGGTTCGATCACCAAGCGGGCTCGCATCATCCGGTAAGGCGTCAGTTTACGCCCCAGATCTATCAACGCATCATCAGTTTGAGCACCGATATCGTCGGCGACAAAAGTGCCTTTGCCAACATGACGCCATACTGCCCCCTCACGCTCAAGCGCGCCAAGCGCTTTGCGAAGTTCCGTCCGGGTCATGGAAAGGCTTTCGGTCAGCTCGCGTTCTGCCGGAAGTTTGCTACCTGCCTCATACCCACCTACCACGATGAAATTGCGAAGCCGTTCGACGGATGGGGTTGAATTTAGTGTTCGGCCTGAATTCTGCAAAGTTACACCTTGTTGGTTGAACCAATCTTGCCTGATTCCGTGAATTTCAACGCAACCATTGCCGATTGAACGATTTACATCAACAAAAAACGTATTGGTTGCGATTGATTTTCTCAATTTCCCTAGTTATGAAGATATCGAACAGTTTTGCCCCTGGAGACCTAAATGACTGATTTTGTGATTGAAACACCACCCACCCCGACGATTCCCGTGGTCGGTGGCGGGGCATTTCCTGTTCGCCGCGTATATTGCATTGGTCGCAATTACGCCGCCCATGCCGTTGAAATGGGTCACGACCCGGATCGTGAGCCACCATTCTTTTTTCAAAAGAACCCGAACAATCTGGATGCCAGCGGGACGTTTCCTTATCCGCCCCATAGCGAGGACGTGCATCACGAAGTTGAACTGTTGGTCGCGCTGAAATCCGGCGGAACAAACATCAAAATTGAAGATGCACTGGATCATGTCTGGGGTTACGCGGCGTCGCTGGATATGACGCGGCGCGATCTTCAGGGTCAGGCAAAAAAAATGGGCCGCCCTTGGGAGATCGGCAAGGCCTTTGAACTTTCAGGCCCGGTTGGCCCGCTTCAGTCTGTAGCCAATGTTGGCCATCCGGACGCTGGACTGATCGAACTGAAAGTGAATGGCGAGGTAAAACAGACCGGTGACATGAATCAGATGATCTGGAAAGTACCCGAAATGATCTCATACTTGTCAGACTACTTCGAACTAGCTGCGGGTGACGTTATCATGTCAGGAACACCTTCTGGGGTTGGGCCCGTTCAGCGTGGTGACGAGATGGTCGTAACGATACAAGGCCTCGACGAATTAACCGTCAAGGTTATCTGAACAGGCGTCAAACGAGGCAGGGCTTCGTGGTCCATGACCGAATGATACAGCGTGATCGTCCTCGACAAGAACGCGTACCGGAACAAGTCATCGCAGCCTCAGATGCCCGAGGTGGCTTTGGCGCTATTGCGTAGCGTTTATAACCCCAAGGACTCTCAAATTGGCTGGGGGATTCCTGGGCCACAAATCAATATGGCTACGTCGGGTCGTTGGCCTGGCGTTCTTTAAGTGCTCTAGTTTCCAGCACGAACGGTTTGCACGATTTCGCTAAACTCGACATCGTTCAGGATGTCGCGTTTTGCGATGCCCTTGGCCTTCACCTGCTCCAGAATAGCGGTGGCCTGATCATCGCTCACAGCGCCTAGCTTCAATTCGCCCAATTTATACGTGATCGACGCCTTGCCGCTTTTCTTGCCAAGCACAACTTCGCCCGCGCGACCGGTCAGAGAGGGGTGGGTGCCGAACATCACCAGCGGGTCATGCATCACGTATTGAATACCAATCCCGGACTCGCGGATGAAATTGCCAGAGCCAAGCACCGGTTTATTCCGCGCAATGGGAACGTTTGAAAGCTTTGCCAATAGGTCGCCTAGCTCTGGCAACTTGTCCAACCGATAGCCGGTGTCATAGCCATAAAGCAGATCAAGGCCCAAGATCAGCTCTTCCAGGGCCGCATTGCCAGTGCGTTCGCCAAGACCGTTGCCACAACTATGAACCACTTCGGCACCAGCTGTTACCGCCGCCAGTTCGGTGGCAACGCCCATGCCAAAATCGTTGTGTGTGTGAATCTCGATTGGAAGACCAGTCATGTCTTTGACCCAGCGCACCATATATTTGATGGCTTCGGGCGTGGCGCAGCCCATAGTGTCCACAATACCAATTGAATCTGGTGGGGACTCGTTCATGACGCCTTTGCACAGGTTCTCTAGATCTGACGCCTGGGCACGCGTGGTGTCGTAGGGGAAATACACCGTGTATAGACCCTGTTCACGCGCATAATTGATCACATCTCGGCTTTTCTTGAACACATCTTCCCAAGTCCAGCCAAATTGCGTGACAAGCTTGGGATAGCCGATGGGGACTTCTATAATGACTCCGTCAGCGCCACATTCAAGCGCCATGTCAATGTCTTGCTTCATCGCGCGCGCAAACGTGAAAATCTTGGATTTGAGGCCCAGTTTCGAAATTTCTCTGATCGCCTCAGCATCCTGAGGCGAGACCGCGGGCATACCCGCTTCGATGCGGTCAACGCCGATCTCCGACATTTTTGTAGCGATGCGAATCTTGTCATCTACGGAAAAAACAACGCCCGGTGTCTGTTCTCCGTCACGTAAGGTTGCATCGTGAATCTGGACTTTGGGCGGCAAGGCAAGGTTTTTACGGACTTCAGGAATAAAGTTGTACGGGCTCACCCACCATTTGCCGTCTTCAAAGTAGTTTTCCCGCATGGAGGCCTCCCAAAGGCTTTGACTGAATGTTTTTCAAATGTTTATAGTAGATTTTCGCCATAAACAATAAAAAAACGACATTTTCCGGAGGTTGACCAAGCTCTCTAAGATTCTAAGGCAAGGGATCAATTCTGCCATAACCAACTGAAATCGCGTAGTGATCATGACTTTTCTCGCGTGAATTCTTGTAGAATCTGCACCGCTAGCGGGCCGCTCGACCCAATAATTGTGGTAATTTGCGCAGTTCGCGACAAAAAATTCACTTAGAATATCGATAAATTTGTAACTTCCCAAAAATCTTGCTTAGAGTGGCCCATGAACAAAACAGAATCCATTGTGCCGACAAGTCAGTCTTCTACTCAAAAGACTTATCTTACCCTTCGAAACGAGATCATCATGGGCAAATTGTCTCCTGGTGAGAAGCTCAAGGTCGAAGTGTTGAAGGAAAACTACGGGACCGGAGCGTCGCCAATACGCGAGGCACTAAGCCTTTTAACCTCGGATCAACTGGTAGAACGCCTTGATCAAAGAGGTTTTCGTGTTGCCGAGACAAGCCGCCAGCAATTTCAGGAAATCCTGGAATTACGGTGTAATATTGAGGACATGGCCCTACGCAAAAGCGTTGAGCATGGCGATCAGGCCTGGGAAGAAAACCTTGTACTGATGCATCACTATCTGGGCAGAAGTGATCGCAGCAATATGGAAGTATTTGAAGACCGGCACAAAAGCTTCCACATGGCTTTGCTTCAGGCCTGCCAATCTCCGATATTGTTGCGGTTCTGCGATCAGCTTTACGATCTGAATGTGCGCTATCGATTCCTGGCGGGCACATCAGCAAGCTATAGCCGCCGTGACGTTGAACAAGAGCATCAGGAAATTCTAAACGCGGCGATCGATCGGGATGTAGAAAAAGCATCTGGCTTGCTGATGGAGCACTATCGTAGCACGGGTTCTTTTTTGGTGGACCTAATCGACTAATTTGGCGCCGAGGTCACGCACCAGCGTCGCTGCTTGATAGACGAATTAGGTTGGATCGGTCGGAATTTTACGCGCGGCCTGCTTTGCCAGTGACCGGACCGCAGAGCTTGCAACCACAGTATCATTATTGCCGAATAATTCTACATTTTGGGAAATTTTTTTTAGGTCATAAAGGTAATTCACCATAGCACCGCCGGATTGGGCCATCCCCTTGCCCGAGGTGTCTGCTTCTGAATGGATCATATGCACGATTGCGCCGTTCCCAAGGTGAAAACGAGCCACAGGATCATATGGTTTCCCATCCGGCTTCTTGGCTTCCAAAAGAAAGTGAGCGGCGATTTTCTTGAGGTTGGCCTTATCTTCAAGCATATTCTTGTCGTCTTGCTTTTCTACCCAGCGACCAAGCCCCGGAATGGGAGACAGGGTAACAAAACGTTTAATGCCCAAAAGTTCGTGCGACAGGTCTCTGACAACTTGTTTAATCAGGGAGCTTCCAAACGAAATACCCGCCAACCCTGCCTGACAGTTTGATATGGAATAGAAAACCGCAGTATCGGCCTCGGAAGCATCAAGAGTTTCGCGCTGGTCTGACAGGACTTTTTGAATGGATCCCGGAACACCCTTGGTCAATGCCACCTCGACGAAGATAAGCGGATCGTCGGGCATGGCCGGGTGAAAGAACGCAAAACAACGCCGGTCAGAGGGGTGCAACCGACGCCTTAGATCATCCCAATTCTGGATTTCATGTACTGCTTCATAGGCAATGATTTTTTCCAAAATCGATGCTGGCGTGTCCCATGTGATTTGGCGAAGAACTAGAAATCCACGATTGAACCAGCTTCTTAGCAAATGCACCAGATCAAAGTCTGTGCGGCCCAACACCGGGTTTTCTTTCAAGAACTCTAGCAAATCGGCGCGCATGTTCACAAGTTCGGCCGTGGCACCGGAAACTTCGTTAAGCCGTCGAAAAAGCTCTTGTCGATGGGGTTCGCTTGCACGGGCGAGCTGTTTGAAATTACTTGCCGAATTCTCTATCATGTAAAGTTCGACAAGCTTGGAGATAGCGTCGGCATCCACATCCAGATCGTCATTTAGAAACGTAAAGAAATCTATCAATTGGCCGGGCTCAAGGTCCTGGTATCGATCAAGGATCGCTCGCGCTGTTTGCAGCCCTGAGACTTCGGTCTTGTCTTCCAGAAGTGCCAGACAAAGATCACTTATAGCCCCTTCGCGTTCGCCTCTTTTCTGAAAGGGGCGCCGCTCTAGTAAGGTGGCAAGTAACTCATTCAAAGGGCTGGATGTGGACATGGTCTATATTATCCCAGTTTGGCAAATCCAGTTGAAAGGCCGATGTTGATGGAAAGGCTGCCCTCATTGACCAACCATTTGCGCAGTGTAAAAGAACGCGCCCCGGATTTGTGCATCGGATCATCTGAGGCAAGTTTTTTCGCAACCTCCATCGAGTCTGCCCGATAAATAATAAGACCGGCTCCAACCATGTTATCACCCGTTGGGTCGGAGAGTGGGCCCGCCAGAACCAGAATGCCAGCTTCTTCCATTTGCCGTTGATAGGCAAGGTGGTCGGCCAGATTGTCCTTAACGTCCTCTGGTTTTCCCGCGGGTGTGGATTGGACTACGAAAAGCTCAAGCGCCAGCGCGCCCCGCTCCCGCGCCACATCCTTGTATTCATTCCAAGCAACCATGATGAGTTCTCCCTTTTCTGATTTCATAATAAAATATCGATTTTATTTGACAAGTCAAAATAAACTCGCCAAAAATGGAAGGACAAAAATCTGTGGCGGCTGCGAAGGAGAGAATATGAATGCTTTGACGGGCAAGGCCCTGGAAGTTGCCCGCAGTGAAGCACAGCAAGCGGTTCGGACGCTGCGTGATCGTTTGCCTAAATTGGATGACGATGCGATTGACGTTATCCTTACCGATGCCCGCTCGCACTATGCCTGGAAAGACGAACCGGTTGAGATGGACGTATTGAAACGTCTTTACGAAATCACGGCTACTGGCCCGACCAGCATGAACACGTGTCCGGCCCGGTTTGTGTTTGTGACCTCGCACGAAGGCAAAGAGCGGTTGGCGAAATCGCTGAAAGAAAAAAATATCGACAAGATGATGGCGGCTCCGGTAACCGCAATTATCGCCTATGACCTCGATTTTTGGTGTGAACTGCCGTTTCTTTTCCCTCACGAAGACCGTCGCCCGCATTTTGAAGGCAAACCTGCGCATTCCGAAACCACAGCGTTTCGGAATGGAACGCTGCAAGGTGGGTATTTCATGATAGCCGCCCGTGCGCTTGGTCTGGATATCGGTGCGATGAGCGGCTTTTCCAATGAAATCGTAGACGAGGAGTTCTTTGCAGGCACCACGTTGAAATCCAATTTCCTTTGCAACCTTGGCTATGCGGACGAAAAGGCTCTGTTTCAGAGGCTACCACGCTTTTCTTTCGACCAAGTTTGCGAATTCGCGTGAGGTAAAAAATGGCTATTCGACAAAAAACAATCATCACGGTCAAGATGAAAGGCCAGTCCAGTAGTCACGCGCGCTGTGAAGTGGCAGTTCGGGATCTGACATCGCAAATTGATGAACCGATCGAGCGCGGCGGAACCAATACTGGGTTCTCTCCGACTGAAACCGCCTATGCGGCGCTGATCGGGTGTACCAATACGATTGGGCACAAATGTGCCGAAAAGTTAGGGGTCGATATAGGCCAGCTTAGCTTTGACATGGAAATCGACTTTGATCGGCGCGGCGTAATGCTGATGGAAGAGGTGGACATACCGTTCACTGCAATCCGTCTTGAGGTGTTTTCAGACGGCCCGGCCAGCGAGAATGAATTGGCCAATGTTGCGACGGAAACTGCCAAATATTGCGCAATATCAAAGATGTACGAAGGGGCGGGAACCAAACTGTCGATAAACTGGCGCAAGCAATAAAATAGAAAAACCAAAGGGAGGAATACGATGACTGTTGTTAGTAAGGGACTGGTGCTGAGCACCCTCATGGCGGGGCTTTTAGCGACGCCTTCATTTGCCACAGAAACGATCAAAGCTGTGGTTATTGATGGGTATCCGGCGCGGGCGCTTTGGGTCAAGGAGTTCTCAAACTTCTTTATCCCGGAAGTGGACAAAAAGCTTGCCGAAACCGGAAATTACGAAATGGACTGGCAAGAAAGCTATGGCGGTTCGATCGTAAAGCCGAAGGGCGTTTTGGAAGGCATTAAGTTGGGATTGGGCGACATTGGGATTGTCACCACGATTTTCCACTCATCCAAATTGCCGAGTCAGGCAATTTCGGCGGTAACGCCATTTGTTGCGGCGGATTCCCGTGTTGTTGCCCAAGCGGTTGATGAAATCGCAAAAGAATTCCCGACGATGCAGGAAGAATTTGCGACCCAAAATCAGGTCTACCTGGCAACAGGAGTCGTGCTTGATACCTATCAGGTATTCACAAAAGAGCCGGCCTCATCACATACCGATCTTGCAGGTCGCAAAATTGCTGGTGGCGGAATGAACTTGCGCTATCTGGAAGGCATTGACGGCGCTGCAGGTGTTCGCGGTGGTCTGACTGACTATTACAATATGCTCCAGACAGGGTTGGTTGATGGCGCGATGCTTTGGCCCGAAGCTGCAAAAACGTTCAAAATTGCAGAAGTTGCGCCCTATATGTTGCAGTCGGATTCTGGTGCGGTGAATTCCAAAACTATTACCGTGAACGCGGATTATTGGAAAACGCTGCCTGACGAAGTGAAAACTGCACTTCAGGAAGTTGCTGTCATGTATCGTGATCACGTTGCAAGCATCGCCATGGATCGCGCCGCAGCAAGTCGTGAAGCCTATGTTGCTGCTGGCGGTACTATTGTGAAACTCTCGGATGCGGACCGCAAAGCCTGGGCCGAAGCTATCCCGGATATTGCCGCTGAATGGGCTGCGGTCCTTAACGACAAGGGTCAGCCAGGTACAGAAATGCTGAACACATATCTGGGCAAACTGGAAGCGGCTGGGTTCACTGGCGTACGCAACTGGGAAGTAAACTAGCACACCAAAAAGAGGGGCCTGAAATTGCTCTTTTCGTACCTGAAGAAAGCGGTTCAGGCCCTTTCAAAACTCGCCAACGGCATTGCGATTGGTTCCAATGCCGCTGGTACACTGGTTGTTCTGGCTCTTGTCGCGCTGGTTAACTATGACGTCGTCGCCAGGGGTCTGTTCAACGTACCATTCTTAGGTGCCGTCGAAGTCGTCCAATTCACAATGGTTCTGATCGTTTTCCTGCAATTGCCTGACGTGGTTCGGGTGAATCGATTGACGCGATCTGATGGGTTCGTGGCCGTCATCGGAACCAAATACCCAAAAGCCGCCGCCATGCTGCGGCATGCCATTGATACCGTTTCATCCATTTTCATGGCGTTGATCGCAATCGCGATCTGGCCCGAGTTCACCGAAATGTGGGAAACAAAGGATTACTTTGGAATACCCGGTGTTTTCACCGCGCCCTGGTGGCCAATCAAACTGGTCATATTCCTAAGTGCGGGTCTGTGCACCTTGTTGTTTCTGTTAAAAGTTTTGAGCAAAGCAGAAGACCCAAAATACATTCGGGTTCCAGAGTTTGAGGAAGACAAATGAGCCCTATCGAAATAGGAATTTATTCGGTGGTGGCAATCGTCATCCTGATTTATCTGGGCCTCTATATTCCTATTGCCCTGGGTGTAGTGTCCTTTGTCGCGATCTGGATCATGCGTGACAATTTCGACTTGTCGATGAACTTGCTGAAAATCGCCATTGGCGACAGCGTGATGGAATACACATTCGCCACGATTCCGCTGTTCACCTTTATGGGCCTGGTCGTGTCAAAAGCCGGTCTTGGCAGCGATGTCTATGAGGTAATGAGTTCGGGATTCCGGCGCGTCAAAGGCGGCATTGGCATGGCAACGGTTGGTGCCAATGCGGTATTTGCCGCTGTGACCGGTTCATCAATCGCGTCGGCTTCGGTGTTTGCCAAGGTGTCCGTTCCGCAGATGCTGCAATATGGTTACAACCCACGCTTCGCGGTTGGAGTTGTGGCGGGCTCGTCAGTTCTTGGGATGATAATTCCACCGTCCGCCATGTTGATTATCTACAGCTTTGTCGCCGAGCAATCCGTCGGAGATATGTTTCTTGCTGGTGTTGTTCCCGGCATCATGCTGGCCGTCGCCTATGTCGGAGCGATATGGCTGATGGGTCGGCTTTATCCCGCCTTTGTCGGGGGACGTCCTGCTGATGGGTACGAGCGTCTGCCATGGTCTGAAATCGCATCTAAAACCCTGCCAACGCTTGGCCTTATCGTCATTGTGCTGGGCGGCATCTATACAGGCTGGATGACTCCGGTCGAAGCAGGTGCAACTGGATCGTTGGTTGCTTTGATCATCGCCGGTGTACGGCGTCGCGTTACCCTGAAAACATTCTGGGAGGCGTTGCTGGAAACCGGCCATATAACAGCCTCGATCCTGTTTCTGATCACCGCTGCCTCAATCTATAGCCGTATGCTGGGGCTTGCTGGGTTGCCGAACGAGTTGGGTGACATGTTGTCCGCCAGCAATATCAGTTTCTTTCAGATCATGGTGTTTTATGTGATTTTGATGCTGTTTCTCGGCACTTTGTTGGACACGTCGTCAATCATTTTGATTGTTGTACCGCTGTTTCTGCCGCTCATAGAACCGCTGGGCCTTAGCCTTGTGTGGTTCGGCATCATCACGGTTGTTGGTGCTGAAATCGGGTTACTGACACCGCCTCTTGGAATATCCTGCTTTGTCATCAAGGCCACGCTGAATGACGACCGGATTTCACTCAAGGATGTGTTCCTGGGTGCCTTGCCCTTTGCCGGTGTTATGCTGGTCGTTCTTATCCTGCTGATCCGCTTTCCGCAGCTCAGCCTGGCCATTCTGAATTAGGAAATCGCTATGCGCACAGTAACCAAAGACAATATCACCGACGTATTTGCTGACTATTTCGCCGAGGATACCGATCCGCGCGTTCGCGAGGTTTTGATTGCCCTTGCCAAACACCTTCACAATTTTACCCGCGAAGTGAACCTTACCCATGATGAATGGCGCAAAGGTCTGGAGTTCCTTGAATGGGCCGGTAAAATTACCACGCCAGAGCGCAATGAATTTGTGCTTCTGTCTGACGTTATGGGCCTTTCTTCGTTGATCGACATGCAACACTCGGTAGAAGGCGCGACAAGCTCTTCCGTTCTTGGGCCGTTCCATGTGTCGAATCCGCCAGCACTGGCCATTGGTGGAGACATGAAGCGTGATTTTGAGGGCGAAGTTCTGTTGGTCGAGGGCACCGTACGCGATTTGGATGGCGAACCTATTGCAGGGGCTGATATCGATATCTGGCAGACTGCCCCGAACGGCATGTATTCCAGCCAGGATCCAGATCAGCATATTCACTCTTTCCATGGGTTGATGACCACGGATGAAAACGGCCGGTACGCCTTTACCACCGTTCGTCCGGTCAGCTATACCGTTCCGGACGATGGCCCCGTTGGGGGAATTCTGCGCGCCGCCGGTCGGCACCCTTGGCGGCCCTCTCATTTGCACTATATCGTCTCTGCGCCGGGGTTCCGCACATTGGTCACCGAGGTGTTCCCGGACGATGATCCGTATTTGGATCAGGACACCGTTTTTGGTGTGCGCGACGATTTGGTCATGACCTATGTGGAGCAACCCAAAGGTAGCTTTCCGGAAGGGTTTGAATTGTCTGGCAAAGTTGACGATGCATATTCCCGCGTCGATTTTGATCTATTATTGGCACCGGATGCTTAGCCGCCAACTACTGAAATATGTCAGAAAGGGAATTCGAGGCCGTTGACGTTCATCTAACGTGATCGATTGTTGTTGATGATAGGTGGGTACAATTTTTGCTCGCGGCCATATCAAATTCTGACTATCCGATCACATGGGTGCGAAATGCGCCTAAATCATACCACCAGAAACCCGACCGTCCGGTCGATCACCCAATAGGCAGACACGGCTCCGATGACATAGGGAACTATCCGAGGGTTGAATATGCTGTGTGTCAGGCGAAGCCGATGGACGGTAGCAATGATCACCAAAACAACGGCGACAAACATCAGCTGCCCGATCTCGACCCCGACATTGAATGTAAACAAGGCCAGCGGAATGGCATGCTGAGGCAATCCGACATCACTTAGGGCACCGGCAAAACCCAAACCATGCACAAGGCCGAATCCAAAGGCAACGATCCACGGTGCCTGCACTGCGATGCCTCCGTCCTTGCCATCCTCTTGGCGCAGCACCTCGATTGCCAGAAACAAGATGCTCAGGGCAATCACGGCTTCGGTCGGCTTGGACGGGATATTCACCAACCCGAACGTCGCCAACGCCAGCGAGATGCTGTGCGCGACCGTAAAGGCGGTAATCGCTTTGACCAGCATCCAGCGGTCACGGATCAGCAGGATTAGCGCCAGCACAAAGGCCAAATGGTCATATCCGCCTAAGATATGGGTGATACCCATAACGATATATCCGGTCGCAACGGACCAGGAATTTTCGTTTTCCGGCACAACATAAATTGGAGACTGGGGTTTTAGAATGGCGGAATGGGTGGTGCCGTCTTCCAGTGCGATCTGAATTAGTACATCGCTTTGTACTGCAGTAAGCCCGGTAATTTCGATGGGCATGCCCACGATGGTTCCGGACTGAGCCCGGTATTTTGCAGTACTGAT
>PIVL01000832.1 GCA_003354145.1 Paracoccaceae bacterium | reverse complement strand
GAGCGGTCGCCAAAGGGCTGCATGATTGGTTTGTTTTCGACGTAGGGGATCAGCCGCGCCTCGTCAGTCTCTTGCGAGTCTTCCTCGGCAGGGGTTTCAACCATTACGGCCAACCCTTCGGCGGTGATGTCGGCGACGACAGCTTTGCGCGCCTCGAACCGGTCAAGGCCGCGATATTCATCGGGCACCAGATTCATCGCGGCGATTTTGGCTTCGTCAAAGGTTTCTTCACCACGGGCGATGCGCCCCGCTACTGCGGCCTCATCCTCATAGGGTGCGCCATCGGCGCGCATGTTGCCTTTGGTGTCCATCAGCGAATACATCGGGATGTTGCCGCGTTTGGCGACTTCGTAGTCGTTGAAATCATGCGCCCCGGTGATCTTTACCGCACCTGACCCAAAGTCGGGATCGGGGTAGTCATCGGTGATGATCGGGATCAGGCGGCGGTGCTGTTTCGGGCCAACCGGGATTTCGCACAGCTTGCCAATGATCGAGGCATAGCGTTCATCAGATGGGTGCACCGCAACCGCGCCATCGCCCAACATGGTTTCCGGTCGCGTCGTGGCGATGGAAATGTAGTCGCGTTCTTCGGTCAGGGTGACTTTGCCGTCTTCGTCTTTTTCGACATATTCGTACGTCGCCCCGCCTGCGAGCGGATATTTGAAATGCCACATGTGGCCGGAGGTCTCGATATTTTCGACCTCCAGATCGGATATCGCGGTCTCCATTTTTGGATCCCAATTCACCAAGCGCTTGCCGCGATAGATCTGGCCTTTGTTGTACATTTCAACAAAGACTTTGATCACTGCATCGTGGAAATTGCCGTCTTCTCCAGCGGGGGCACCGGGTGCACCGGACATGGTAAATGCGTTGCGTGACCAGTCGCAAGAGGCACCAAGTCGTTTGAGCTGGT
>PIVL01000831.1 GCA_003354145.1 Paracoccaceae bacterium | reverse complement strand
ACACTCTCTGAGGGCGCGGGCTCCTACCTCCGCGCACTCGTGCATGGCGCGAGTGGCGATGCCGCCGGTCGGATGACCGTCATCGCCGACACCATGCCCACCCCACCACCGAGCCCGCCGCCGAGTCCGCCGCCGAGTCCGCCGTCGCAACGCACCCGCTCGCGACAGGCGGTGCGCGCCTTACCTTTTCGGACAGGGCCTCCGGCGGTGCCAGCCGCTGCGGCGGGTGCTGACCGGGATGCTCCCGCGCCGACTGCTGCCGAGGCACGGCCTGTTGCGCGGTCGGCGGCGGATTCGGCGCCACCAGCAGATCGCGCCGATGATGCACAGGATGACGGGCGCACACGGCGCGACGGCTCGCCTGCCGACGCGCCTGACTGCAGCGCCTCCTCACGCCCGTCGCACCTCCTCCAAGCTCTTCCGGGGATCGGCGATGATATGCTGCGCACTTTGCCGTATTCCTTCGATCGCTTCGACACCAACGCCAACCTCCGTCCTGCGCCCGAATCTGGCGGGTGGCTGGCGCTGACGGCACCTCAACGCGACATGATCTCACGCCGCTTTGGGCGCGTCGCCGAAGGGCGGCTCCGTGTCATCGCTGACTACCCCGGTGCCGCTTCGTTTCCGCGCCCACCCCCTGATGCGGCCCGCGCCCTATCGGCAGCCCGCCGACATAACGCGTCGCCTTGGCGCGGACCTCAGGAGGGTGAGTACTTTAATGAGACGGTGCACGCCGACTGGCTATGCCTTGGCGCGCGCGCGTTTGCGCGCGGTGCGTCGACGGACACCGACAGCCCGCCGCACGTGGTGTCGGACGCGCTCGTCATGGTCGATCGCGCGACGCGCCTAGTCATGGTCACTCCGGTCGCGTCGCACTCCGAGTTTGCGGATTGCGTGGAGGGATGGATACATCGC
>PIVL01000387.1 GCA_003354145.1 Paracoccaceae bacterium | reverse complement strand
ACTTTCATTGCGGCTCTCCTTTTCTCACAGACTGAAAACGACCATCCCAGTCCTGTTGAGTATTGACGCAACCGGGATCGCATTCCTAGACAGGGAATCGAATAGGAGAAAATTAATGACACGCACAAACCAATTGACCGGGGCCGAGGCGTTGGTTCGGATGCTTCAGGCACATGATGTGACGCATATTTTTGGTCTGTGCGGAGATACAACGCTGCCATTTTACGACGCCATGTCCCGACTGGATCATGGTATCACCCATTTTCTGACCCGCGATGAACGGCATGCGGCTTACATGGCCGATGGTTATGCGCGTGTGACTGGCAAACCGGGCGTCTGCGAAGGGCCATCCGGGGGTGGTGCGACGTATATTCTGCCGGGGGTGATTGAGGCCAATGAAAGCTCGGTTCCTATTCTGGCCATTACCACCGATGTGGCGACGTCGTCGGCAGGAAAGTATCCGCTAACCGAACTGGACCAAGTGGCGCTTTATCGTCCGTTGACCAAATGGAACACGTCTTTGGACAGTGCCGCGCGTTTGCCGGCGGCGCTGCGACAGGCGTTTCGGGCAATGACGACCGGTCGACCCGGTGCCGTGCATCTGGCGTTGCCGTTTGACACGCAAAAGAATGATGTACCGATTGCTGAGGTATGGGCCGACGAGCGTCATCGCAGTTTCCCGACAGAGCGAGCGGCCCCCAATATGGATGATATCCGCGCGGCTGTGGATGTTCTGGCAACGGCACAATCGGCAGTGGTGATTTGTGGTGGTGGTCCGGTTTTATCGGTGGGCGAGGCTGCGCTGAGCGAGCTTGCAACCGAGCTGGATCTGCCGGTCGCGACATCTGTTTCAGGGCAGGGATCGGTCGCGGAAACCTTGCCGCAGGCAGTTGGGGTTGTTGGCTCAAACGGCGGTGTTCCGTCAACGCGTGCGGTGGTCGAAGAAGCGGATGTCGTGATCTTTATCGGCTGTCGGGCCGGATCTGTGACGACCGAACGCTGGCGCTCGCCTGATCCGCAAACCCGGATTATCCATATCGACAGCGATCCCATGGTGATTGGCGCTATTTATCAAACCGAGGTTGCCATTTGCGCAGACGCCAAACTGGCGCTTGAGGCATTGTTGGCCGAAGCAAAAAGCCGCCACAATCTGCCCAAACAAAACGGTGCCGCGCGGGCCAAAGCCGCGTGGGATGCCAAACTGGTAGATTTTGAACCTTTGGCGAGCAGTCAGGAACGCCCGATCCGGCCCGAAGCGGTAATGGCCAGCTTGATGGACGTGTTGGATGACGATGCAATCATTGTTGCTGATCCAGGCACCCCTTGCCCATATTTTTCAGCCCACTACCGCTGGCGCAAAGCGGGGCGCAATTTCATAACCAACCGGGCGCACGGGGCGCTGGGCTATTCACTGGCGGCAGCAATGGGTGCACATGTCGGGCGGCCTGACGTCAAAACGCTAGCGGTGATGGGGGACGGGTCATTTGGGTTTTGCTGTGGCGAGTTTGAAACCTTGGTGCGTTACAACATCCCGGTCACGGCGATTGTATTTTCCAATGCGACATATGGCTGGATCAAAGCCGGGCAGAATGCCGGATTTGACAAGCGATATTATAACGTCGATTTCAACCGTACTGACCACGCTGCGGTCGCACGTGCGTTTGGCGTCAGTTCCTGGACTGTGGAAGACCCGGCCAAGCTGCGCGACGTTCTGCGCGAGGCAATAGCACATGATGGCCCGACGCTGATCGACGTGATCTCGCAGCCACTGCATGAAACGGCGGCTCCGGTATCGGAATGGGTGGCCTAATCAGTCACAGCCATCTCGGTCATTCCGGCGGTGATCTGGTTCAGGAATTCCTGACCAATTGCCGATACGGGCCGTCCGCGCGCGGTAACGATCACGATATCAAGCAGAATGCGTGGGTCAAAGCGGCGCAATACATAGCCCTGTCCATCATCGCTGGATAGGGTAAACGGGTCGATCAACGCGGCACCTACGCCTTGTTTCACCAGACTAAGCGCATTGCGAAACAAATCCGTGTGACATCGGATACGCCAATTGGCGCCCTGCGAATGAAACGCCTCGCGGGTTCGACGGCTGACCATGTGATCTGCACCCATGACAATGAACGGATGGTCATCCAGCAACTCGGGCGTCAGAATGTCATGCGCAGCCAATGGGCTGTCTTTTGGCAAGGCGCAGAGGGTTTCAAAAAAGAACGGGGTGCAGTCAAGACTGTCATGGCGTACCGGCATTTCGCATATGCCGAATTCAAATAACCCAGCATCAACCCATTCCTGAATCTTGCCAGAATACTGCGATTGAAACGAAATCGTCAGATGCGGCTTTTCTTTCGTAAAACGCGCGATCTGTAGCGGCATAAAGCCAAAGGCCATTGCATGATTGCTGACCACCTGTAATTGCCCGGCCTTTTGGTTCTGCAAATCAATCACCGCCTGATTGACGTGATCCAATCCCCGCACCACCGTGTCGATTTCGTCAAACAGAAACGTCGCTTCGGGGGTTGGGACCAACCGGCCACGGGTGCGTTCAAACAGCTTAAGCTTGGTTTTGCGTTCCAGTTGCGACAGCAGGTTACTGATGGCGGGTTGCGAAACGCCCAACTGTTCAGCTGCGGCCGTGACGGTCCCTTTTTCGATGATTGCGTGAAAAGCCTGATATTGGCGAAAGGGTGAGGACATACCGCAGGGCTATCATTAAAAGTTATGGAAGTGGAAAAAAATAGTATTGGATATGATAATAATCTGCCCGCACACTTTGAGTCGGCAATTTCTTGGGATGATGATGTCTGATCTGCTGCAGCGCATTACCGGTTTTGATCTTTGGCATCTTGCGCTGCCAGTGGTGTCAACGCGTGACCATGGCGTTGGTCGGGTAGAAGGAAATTGCGAAATTATTGTGCTGCGCCTCACGGCAGAAGGCGGTGCTGTTGGATATGGCGAGGCCTCTCCCTGGTCAGTTTTCACCGGCTCTCCCGAGGCGAGCTTTGCTGCGCTTGATCGTTATATCCGGCCATTGGTTATGGGGCGGCGCGTTGGGGACCGAGCCGTGATCATGGCCAAGGCAGAACGCGCCGTGGCGCATTGCAGCGAAGCCAAGGCAGCTCTGGAAACAGCGCTTCTTGATCTGGCAGGGCAGATTTCCAAGGTGCCGGTTTGGGCGCTTTTGGGCGGAAAATGCCGCGACACCATCCCGCTATCGGTGTCATTGGCGAACCCGGACTTTGATGAGGATTTGGCCTTGCTTGAACACTTGCGCGCCGATGGCGTTCGCATAGTCAAGTTGAAAGCCGGGTTTGCAGATCATGCTTTTGACATCATGCGTCTCGAGCGTTTGGCGCAGGATTTCAGCGAATTTTCCGTCCGCGTGGACTTCAATCAAGGCCTTGAAATCGACGATGCAATGACCCGTGTTTGCGATGTAGCTGCGTTCAAGCCGGACTTTATCGAGCAACCCGTTCGGGCGCATCTTTTTGGGTTAATGGCACGGCTGCGCTCTGCAATTGACGTGCCCCTGATTGCCGATGAAAGCGTGTTTGGTCCCGAGGATATGCTGCGCGCTGTAAACGAAGGTATATGCGATGGCGTGTCGATCAAACTGATGAAAGCTGGCGGCATGGAACGCGCGCGCACCACTGCAAAAATCGCGATTGCGTCGGGATTGTCAGCTTATGGAGGCGATATGTTTGAGGCTGGATTGGCGCATCTGGCGGGCACTCATATGATCGCGGCAAC
>PIVL01000386.1 GCA_003354145.1 Paracoccaceae bacterium | reverse complement strand
CGTGATCAACAAAACCAATGGTCGGTTCAAAGCCCGTCAGGGTTAAGACCAACGACACTATGAAATTTGAGAGCCGCGTCCCTTTGGGCGCGGTTTTCGTTTGTCTGCGAGATGGGTTCCTAAATATTCGTGAGATTGGACATATTTCTGACAATTCTTGTCGGAATTGCTTGGCTCTTTTCGCCGAATCAATTAACTGATGGTTTCAGTCGGGTACTACCCGGCAGCGAACTGATATCAGGATTCATTATGAAAAGCTCTGCTAGTATATTTGCCGGTGCTGTAATCGCAGCATTAGCCACGTCCGCCTTCGCCGGAGGCGAAGTAAACCTTTATTCTTCACGCCACTACGATACCGACGAACGTCTGTTTTCCGATTTTGAGGAAGCAACGGGAATCACCGTGAACCGGATCGAGGGTAAGGCCGACGAACTGATGGCCCGAATCCAGGCCGAAGGCGTAAACAGCCCCGCAGATGTTTTGTTGACCGTCGATACTTCGCGCCTGTCACGTTCTAAGGAAATGGGTATTCTGCAGCCGATCGACAGCGCCATTCTGGAACAGAGAGTGCCGTCCTACCTGCAAGATGACGACAATCAATGGTTTGGTTTTAGCCAGCGGTCCCGCGTCATCTTTTACAACAAGAACGGTGTCACGGATATTCCACAGACTTACGCTGATCTGGCCGACCCAAAATACAAGGGCATGGTGTGTATCCGATCTTCGACCAATACTTATAACCAAACACTTTTGGCGTCGATAATCACCCATACAGACGAGGCTACGGCCAAAGCATGGGCTCAGGGCGTTGTCGACAATATGGCCCGCGCGCCACAAGGTGGTGACACCGATCAGATCCGCGGAATCGTGTCGGGTGAATGCGAGATTTCGGTGGCCAACACATACTACTTTGCCCGCGCCCTTCGCAAAGACGTCAAGGGTGTTACTGCAGACATCGACAAGATCGGCTGGGTCTTCCCTGACCAAAGTGGAAACGGGGCTCATATGAATCTGTCCGGGGCCGGCGTTGCAGCAAATGCACCGAACAAAGATAACGCGATCCTATTCCTCGAATATCTGGCAAGCGATCAGGCGCAGAAATACTTTTCTGCAGGCAATGACGAATATCCAGCAGTCTCAGGTGTTGGCCTGTCGCCATCCGTTGCAAAGCTTGGGTTTTTCAAACCCGACGATGTGGACCTGAGCGCAGTGGCTGACAACATTCCAGCCGCTCAGAAAATTTTTGATCAGGTTGGTTGGGAATAGCACTCTACTTCTAACCAGTCGACCAAGGCGCGGGCTCCTTCCCCCCGCGCCTTTTTTTGTCTTTCAGCCTTCTTTCGTACCGAAAAAATGCTGCGGACAGGCTACGGAAACCCTTGCTTCTTGGCCCATATTGCTAATACTCTCATATTTGAGAATTCCTCTCGATAATGATCCATGTCTGATACCTTAACAAACCGCCTCGCCATACATCTGAAAACACTGCGACACGCAAGTGGGTGGTCCCTCGATCAGCTTGCTGCCAAAAGCGGCATCAGCCGCGCAACGCTGTCCCGATTAGAGCAAGCCAAAGTCAGCCCAACCACCGAAGCGCTAGGCAAACTTTGTGCTGCGTTTGGCCAGCCCATGTCGCGCCTGTTGATGATGGTCGAGGATAGTTTTGATGCGTTGATCCCATTTGATGTACAATCCGAAAGCGAGGATCCCGAGACCGGGTTCATCCGTCGATCTGTCTCACCACGCGCGGGGTCACTGCTTGGTGAAGTTCAGGAATGTCACCTGCCTCCAAACACGGCGATCACTGATGACTTCTCTGCTCGACCACCGCAAGAACATCACCTGGTCATGCTGGACGGGGCGCTGAAGGTAACAATGGATAGCAACAGCCACGCACTGACGGCAGGGGATTGTCTGCGGTATCAATCGGCAGGCACCTGCCGCTTTGCAACCAGCCAGGACAGGGGTGCGCGTTATTTGCTGGTGCTGATGTGATCAAGAGGGGCGATCAATGGATCAACGCCGCCGCCCAACCTGGCGGCAGATCAAGATCACCGGCAACAGACCAACGGCCACAATAACAAGTGACGGCACCGCCGCACCCTCAAGTCGTTCATCTGACGCAAGCCGATGCGCCTGAACTGCCAATGTGTCAAAATTGAACGGCCGCATGATCATTGTTGCGGGCAGCTCCTTCATAACGTCGACAAACACAATAAGCAGGGCAGTTAACAGGCTGGGCGTCAGGATCGGCAAATGCACCCGCCGCAACGTGCCCATTGGTGTTGCCCCTAGCGATCGGGCGGCAGCATCCATATTGGCGTGAACCGTGCTTTGCCCACCTTCGTAAGCGCTGAGCGCGGCCGCAAGGAACCGCACCATATAGGCCCCAACCAACAGCCAGATCGACCCTGTCACCAACAACCCGGTGGAATAATCGAATGTCGCGCGCATCCAGGCATCCAACGCGTTATCAAAGGCCGCAAAGGGCACCATCAGACCCACCGCAATCACGCCGCCTGGCACCGCATACCCCAATCGTGCCGAATACACTGCGGCCCCGGACATGCGCCCCGGACGCAGGCGTTGATAGAAACCAACACTGATGGCGGCAATCACCGTCACCACCGCCGCCGTGCTGGCCAGCATCACCGAATTCCGAATAAAGCCAACATAGCGACTGCTAAGCAGATCCTGCTCGGACCCCAGCCCCATTTCAAATAGAATCATCGCTGGCAGGGCAAACCCAAAAACCACCGGAGTCACACACAAGGTCAGCGCCAACCCCGCCTGCCAGCCCTTTAGGTCGGCAGGTGGCATAGACATATCGCTTTTGCCCGGCTGATGGTATTTCGCCCGGCCTCGTTGCGTGCGTTCGATCACGGCCAAAAATAACGCAAAACCTAGCAAACAAAGGGCAAGCTGCGCCGCCGCAGCGCGGTCCGCCATGGAAAACCAGCTGGTATAGATACCTGTCGCAAAGGTTTGCACCCCAAAATAGGATACGGTTCCAAAGTCGGCGATGGTCTCCATCACCGTCAGCAAGACGCCTCCTGCGATCGCCGGGCGTGCCATGGGCAGGCTGACTTTCCAGAATGCTGACCAAGCGCTGTTTCCTAACACCCGTGCTGCCAGAAATGCCCCGGCGCTTTGCTGCAGGAACGCAGCACGCGCCAGTAGATAGACATAAGGGTACAGCACAAGAATCAACATGATCGCCGCGCCGCCTGTTGATCGGATTTCCGGGAACCAATAATCGCGCGGCCCCCATCCGGTCACATCCCGCAGGGTGGTCTGTACGATGCCGGGGTGATCCAGAACAAAGGTATAGGCATAGGCCAGCACATAGGCCGGAAAGGCCAGCGGCAACACCAGCGCGATCTCAAAGATACGAACACCAGGAAAGCGGGTCATGGTCACCAGCCAGGCCGCTCCCACCCCAATGGCAAATGTCCCTGTGGCCACCAGCATGATCAGCACCATCGTTGTCATCGTATAGCGCGGTAAAACCGTGTTGGTCAGATGGGTGATGGTCTCGATGTCGCCTCCGATGATCGCGGCCAGTCCTACGGCCAGCATCGGCAGAAGACAGATCGCAGCGACCGTATAGGCAACCACTGCCAACACACGTGTCCCGCCAGTTGTACGGTGACGTGCGCCATGTTCTGCGTATTCAATTTCGGCCATGTGGTCCACGGGCTGTGTTTCGAGGTCGTGTCCTTATTCAACGATTTTCGAGGAAGACTCCAGCAGCAAACGCTGTGGTCG
>PIVL01000385.1 GCA_003354145.1 Paracoccaceae bacterium | reverse complement strand
CAGTCTACGGGGATCGCAAAACCAAATTTCTTTGCCGAGAACACCCATGCAAAGTCTATTGTTTTGGAGTGGCTTGGTTGGAAACAGTAGAAGGGAAAAGCCATGAATTTGAATATCAGAGGATTGAAAACCACCAAACCGGTGGTCTGTCTAATGTCCGCCATCGTGGCTGCAGCTGTTTCGTTTCAGGCCGCAGCGCAAGATATTCTGCCCGCTGGACGGACAGCTGTTGAGATCAAGGATGGAGTCTATCCGGCAAGCTATTTCCCGAATACAGAAATCCTGGGTGCCGACGAGATGCGGATTACGGCACTGGGGACCGGCATGCCAAACCAGACCAAGGCGGCTGTATCGATATCCTTTCTCGTCGAACTGGGAAACGGTGACAAATTCCTGTTCGACGTCGGAACCGGTTCAACGGGGAATCTATTTTCTGTAAGGCCCGATTTCTCAAAGATTGACAAAGTGTTTTTCAGCCATCTGCATGTGGACCATGTTGGCGACTTTATGGGCCTGCATGTGGGTGGTTGGTTATCTGGGCGCTATACGCCATTGCGCATATTCGGTCCGTCTGGGGCAACGCCCGAGTTGGGTACCAAATTCTACGTTGAAAGCATGCAGAAAGCCTATGCTTGGGACTTACAGACGCGATCCGGGGCGCTTCCGGATGCAGGTGCGAAACTAGAGGTCACCGAGTTCGACTATATGCAGGAAAATGAGGTCGTGTACGAAGAGAATGGCGTTACCATTCGATCCTGGCCAGCCATTCACAGTCTTGACGGCTCTGTCAGTTATTCACTTGATTGGAACGGCCTGAAATATGTCTTCGGTGGCGATACTTACCCGAACAATTGGTATGTAAAATACGCGAAAGGTGCCGACATTGCTTCACACGAGGCATTTCTGCCACCTAAGGCTTTGGCAGAGTATTTCGGCTGGAGTTTGACGCAGGCAACCTACGTTTCAACCCGAATTCACACTGAACCTGCGGCATTCGGAAAAGTCATGTCTGCGGTCAAACCTCGAAGGGCTCTTGGGTATCATTCGGTGCTTTCACCGGAAAATTATCAGGCTATTCTGGAAGGGATACGCAGCACCTATGATGGCCCCCTGACTTTGGCGCAGGATTTGCAAGTGATCAATCTGACCAAGGATCAGATTGTCGTGCGCGAGGCGTCGGTCGACGACTATGTTCTTCCACCTTCTGTTGGTCAGGGATATATCGACGCGCCGCGCTCTGACGAGAAATCACCGTCGGACAAAGTAAATGCTGGAAAGTGGGAGGGCTACACGCCTCCGCCAATGCCTGACTAGGCCTCTGGCGGAATCGGCTCTTGTACCAATTGAGGATCGAACGCCGCGTGAGTACAGATGCATGGCCGGGGACAAAAGCCAATAATGAGTTTGACGGTGTCCGCGGTCCAAGACTGCCTTAGGAATGGAAGGGCAAGAAATTCGTCTATTCTGGTGATACCAACCCGAACAAGTGGTTTCTGCAAGAGGCCAAGAATGCAGACCTGTTGATTCACGAATGCTATCTGACCGTTCAGCAGTTCATCGATTTCAAAAATTATAGTCCTGAACGGGCACGTCTGGTTGCAACGGTTGTGCACACACCCCCGGATGCCTGCGGCAAGATCTTCAACATGCTCTCGCCGCGCCACGCGATTGCCTATCACACGTTTGACGACTTTAACATCACACCCAGCACGATTGCCGCGATCCGGGAAAATTATGACGGCGTTTTAACACTAGCGCGTGACATGTTGGTGTGGAATATTTCCGACGAAAGTGTGTTAGTACGCGAAGTTGTGGGTGCCAAGAACCCCCTGCCCGCCGAACCGCCAACTCCGGCAGGCCCACCTGATCCAAGCAAACGGATTAGAATTTCGGATTGGTTGAACGCGGGACGGTTGAATTTCGATGAATAACCATGTTGAGTTTGGATATATCTGCAGCGGAAAGATGTGAGGTAATGACGAATTGAGGCAGCTTGGCAAATCCGGTGGGCTGCTTGCCTTGTTCTTTTGTTTTGCGCTTTTGAGCGTCGTTACTGTTGCTCGCGCGGACTTGACCCCACTTAATGGGGCCTCAGTCGCCCCTAACATTGCCGAAATTGCCATCTCGGAGGATGGCGTGTCTGTGGTGTTGGAGATATTTGTCGAGGACATCCGGCAATTCGAAGATTTGCTGCCCGACAGCTGGGTGCCACCGGGCGCGGAGGCCCGATTGCCTGAAGCTGATCGGTTAAAGCGGTTTTCGAAGCAGGGGTTAAGTTTTCGAACTGGTGATGGGTTTGTCCTGCCGGTATCGGTGAAAACGATCACCCCCCAATTACGTGTGGACCGGGCACCGCCGAACGCAGGTATGATCGAGCCTATTAGCGGGCGAATGATCCCCAAACCGCCAGACGACCCGCGCGTTGTCTTGGCCGAATTGTTTTACGATTTGCAAGGTCGCAAGCCGGACCGGCTTGAGATCGTTCCGCCGCTGGATGGCGAAGGTGACCCGATCCTGTCTATCGGTATGATTGTATTTGACCGCGAGGTGCCAGTGACCGATTTCCGATCATTGTCCGCTGTGGCCCGCCTGACCATCGCCTGGGACGATCCGTGGTATTCGAAGTTCGACAATCCTAACCTGCGGCGACATCATCGGTATCCGGTGATGTCGTTCCTTTATGCGGAACCTTATGAAATTCGGCACGAAACGCTGATGCGTGTGCGCGATGCGGCAGCATTGAGCAGAGTTGAACTGAGTGGCGATTATCTGTCCGCCGAAGACCGTATAGCAATCGCCAAGATACTGCCGGACCTGCTGAACGATCACACGCCAATGACTGTTGACGGCAAACCGGTCAAACCGGGCTTCGAACGGATGTCTTATCTCAGGGTGGCGCCGTCGGGGTTGGCCTTTCTTGAAGAGGGCGAGAAGGTTCGGACAGATGCCGCGATTGTCGGGCTTATCTATTCAGTCCCAACCGGGCAGTTCGCCAAAGAGGCCACCGTCAATTGGACTTTGTTTGATGATGCCATCCAGAAAATTCCTGCCCAGGCCATCGACGCCGCTGGTCCATTTATCATGGAGCTGACGCCCGAAGATCCGGTACTGATATGGACCAATTACTTCAAAACCTACGAACCTCCGGTCATAGCGCCTGTGGTTTTTGGCAAAGAGCGCACGCTTGACGTGCCAGTGATTACGATCCTGCTGATCGTGCTAACACTTGGTGCGGCGATTTTTCTGTTTCAAAGACAAGCCATTACCGGAACCGCCGGGATCGCCATACTGGGAGCTTTGGTTGTGGCCGCTGGTGTTTCTACGCAAACTGGCTGGGTCACGGTGAAAAACCCAATTGCAGGTGTGCCAGACAATCCTGCAGCCACACGGATTGCTGGCCAGCTGGTTGAGAATTTTCACAATGCACTCTTGCAGAAGATACCCGAAAGGTTGAACTCTGCTCTGGATACAAGCATATCAGCGGATGCATTCGGGGATGTGAAGTTAGAGCTGGAACGCGCGCTGGTTGTTGAAATGCAGGGTGGCGGGGCTGGATCGGTCAGGGAAGTCAGGGATTTCAATGTTGCGAGTGTCCGGTCGACCTCTGATGCCGGTGGCTTTCAGGTGTCAGCGAACTGGGGCGTAACGGTAGCTGGCGATCATTGGGGGCATCCGCACCGAAAGAACATTCGGTTCAGCGCGCTGATGGACATCGCCCCGATCGAAGGCGCATGGAAGCTGACTGGATTGACGGTCACAAGTGCCCAGCCGGA
>PIVL01000830.1 GCA_003354145.1 Paracoccaceae bacterium | reverse complement strand
ACATGCACATGCACATGCACATGCACATGCACATGCACATGCACATGCACATGCACATGCACATGCACATGCACATGCACATGCACATGCACATGCACATGCACATGCACATGCACTTGCACATGCACCACAATCCGAATTGGGACCCTACGACCGGGGGGACAACCGGTCGGAGCAGCTCCCTCTCTGAGTCGGAGCAGCTCCACCCTGAGTCGGAGCAGCTCCCCCTCTGAGTCGGAGCAGCTCCCCCCCTGAATCGGAGCAGCTCCCCCTCTGAGTCGGAGCAGCTCCTCCTCTGAGTCGGAGCAGCTCCCTTCGCAAAATCTCCACAATGGCATCCCAGATGTCATAGAAGTGTTCGACATCGTGGCGGTGTCGAGCCGATCTCAGTCCGACACCGAGCGCACCGTGAAGGTGGTCAAGGCGGTGATGCGAGACCGCTATCAAGGCGCACACGACGAGCAGAAGGAGCAGAAGAGCGCGGAGAAGAGCCGCGACCGAGTCAACCAGGAAACTTTCATTTCGCAAAACGGGCATCCGAATCTGAGAGACTTCCCCGGCGACTTGGTGTACGCCAAGTGGCGACAAGATCATCTGCCTTCAATCATGAAAAGCAAAGATGGACTGTCGACGACCATGATCATGCTCGGTCAACGACCGAAGCGACACCAGTTTTGGTAGCGACCAAAGCTTCCAGCGTGTGCCATCCCTGGGTTATCAATGGGTGCAAGCTTAAGAGGCGACTTACGACAGGTTGAGAATTCGGGAGGGTGGGAGTGCTGGAGGGAGGAAAATGGTGTCTGATAAAAAAGGAAACTCTCCTGTGTGATGACATGTCTGAAAAGCACACGTCAAGAATCGCTCAAAAACGGCACTTAAAGGCTCTATCGAGGTCGAAAACACCTCCAAAATGACCCCA
>PIVL01000829.1 GCA_003354145.1 Paracoccaceae bacterium | reverse complement strand
CGCTCGACCATAAACTCCTGCGTGATCTTTGGCGTATGAAGGGTCAGGCCTTCGCCATCGGCATGGTGATCGCGGTCGGAGTCGGAATGCTGGTGATGATGACAGGGCTGGTCACCTCCCTAAATGAAACCCGTACCACCTATTACGAACGATACCGTCTCGCCGATGTTTTCGTGCCCGTCGCGCGCGCACCGGATCGACTTGCTGCGCATCTGGCGGCCATCAAGGGTGTTCGTGCGGTCGAGCCGCGCGTCGTTGGCAGCGCTCTCATTGACTTACCGAGTGTTGACTTGCCGGTGCAGGCGCAGGCGGTGTCGCTGCCTGACCTTCGGGCACCTCACCTGAACGACGTCTTTTTGACGAGCGGGCGGATGATCGACAACGACCGTAGCGAAGAAATCCTTTTGCTTCGGTCATTCGCCAATGCGCACAGCCTGCGGCCCGGTGACCGCGTCAGTGCGACGATGAACGGATCAAGACGCAGCTTCCGTATCGTCGGCCTCGCCCAAAGCCCTGAATTTCTCTATACGACTGCGCCCGGCGAAGTGATCCCAGACGATGCCCGCTTTGGTGTCATCTGGATGAGCCGTTCGGCGCTGGCCGCCGCCTATGACATGGAAGGTGCGTTCAATGAAGCCCTGTTGTCCCTGTCGCGTGGGGCAAATGAGGCAGCGGTCCTTAATGCCATTGACCGCTTCGTCGGTCCATACGGCGGAACTGGGGCTTATCCGCTGGCCGATCAGACATCCAACCGGTTTGTCAGCGAAGAGATCAGCGGGTTGGAGGCGGCAAGCACTGTGGTACCCCCGATCTTCCTCGCCGTCGCCGCCTTTCTACTCTACATCGTGATCAATCGTATGGTGCAATCCGAGCGCGAAGAAATCGGGTTGATGAAGGCTTTCGGCTACACCAACATCGAAGT
>PIVL01000828.1 GCA_003354145.1 Paracoccaceae bacterium | reverse complement strand
CACGGATACCCGACGCAAGCAGAAATTATGAACGAAAAGCCGTTCGCTTGCGATCAGTGCGGCAAGAAATGCACGACACAACAAGGGATTGTTGCCCACAAAGCCGCCAAACACCAGCCTGACAAGATCGAATGCCCAACTTGCGGCAGGAAGTGTGCCGGAGCCTACGGCCTGCAACAGCACATGAACGCTAAGGGTTGCGGTCCTTATTCTAACGATTTGAAAAACCCGGTGAAAATCGCGAACCGACAGCGCCGTGCTGACGATGATTTTGGCGTGATTGATGGCGAACGTGGCAACAACCAAGCCCATGAAGCAGGTATAGCCGCGCAGAGGGCGGGCGGATGAAACATCTCAATACCGAAAGCGAGGCCGTGAATGGCTAATAAACCTATCCTATTCTCGGCCCCGATGACCCCTGCCCGCCCACATACGAAGACCTGAGAGATGGGAGCGCCGCGCGTTACTGAATCCGCCATTCACAGGGCAATCAAAGCCGCCCAGGAATCCGGCATTCAAATAGGTGCGGTTGTTGTCAATAATTTGGAGGGGACGGTGCGTATCGAAGTGCAATCCGCCGAATCTGTGGACGAGAAGCCAAGCAACGTGCAATCCTTTCCAAAGAAATGGGCCAAGGGTGATTAATATGAGGTTGCATTTTCCGGGTTTTCTAATCCACAAAAACCGTAATGGTTCCCCGCGATACCGCGTCCGTGTTGCTGGCGACAGCAACCGCAGAATTACAATTCCAGTAGGGCCAGATCACCCAGATTTTCCAAACCACTACTATACCGCCCGGGCAGGGGAACAATGGAAACCAACCAATAAACAGCCGGTCGACAGATCGCTAGATTGGCTGATTGGGCGATACCTGGATTTCTTGCGGAAGATGGTTGAGGCGGGTCAAATGTCACCATTGACG
>PIVL01000077.1 GCA_003354145.1 Paracoccaceae bacterium | reverse complement strand
TGATGAGCATTCTTGGTCAGTTAGACGCGCTACGGCAGGACGTGCCTGGCTGCAGTCTTGTCGCGTTTGCGGATTTGCGGACACGATTGGTGCTCAGCGTAAGCGCTGACATCTCGCGACCACAGGAACAGCTGGACGAAATGTGCTTTCAGGCTGCAAATTGCTTTGAAGACTGCGACACCCTTGTTACTGCTCTCAAATCAGACGAACAGGGCGGTGAATTGTGCACAGAATCCATCGTTTTGACACCTGCGGAAACCAGAGTGTTCATTCGTATCCCCGATGGCGAAGGAGAAGCCTTATGCTGCATCTGTCAGCCCACGATTAAGACAGATGACTTAGCGCAAAAATCTCTTCGGACATTGCAGCAAATTTCAGGGATGTTGTGATGGTTCAAGCAATCCGAGCAACAAGTATTGCTACCGAAAATGGCGGGTCGAAACTAGGCGACGCCATTAGGCGGTTTGCCGACAATTCGAGTGGCTTGACAAAACACTGGGTGCTGCACAGCCAAAATATTGACAGCTTGATGCTGGCAATTTTTCGCGAAATCGACGAAACGGTTTTACCTAGAGAAATAACACTTTCCACAGACGCGAATGTAGAAGTTCGGTTGCTGACAGCAAACCGCCGATTATTGTCACTGGAAACAGATGAAAATTCCGAACAGCCTGATCAGACTGAGACTAGCGATACTGAAAACGTCGCTCAGGTTTATGCTAACCGACTGCATAGCGTAATAAAGCGATCCGGTGAAATACACATACAAAGCACAGCACGCGAGTTGGTTTCTTCCTCCAACAGAAAAAGCTGTTCCGCCGACAGCCTCGCTGCTTCTGTCGGATTATTGTTGCGGGCTGCTGAGCAGTCTGAAAACATCAGCGAATTCTTCCTCGGTGTCGAGAAACTGGCCCTTGCCTCGGTAAGATATCGGAAAAAATCACGTCAGACAGATAAACGAGGAAACGACTCGCTTACGGACTTGTTGATGACTATCGTCGAACGCAGCTACAGCAACGCCAGACAATTGGGGCCCTCAGCCGGTATCACGGCGGCTAAACCTTTTTGCAGCGTATTTCATCTTACTGAATCGATGAGCGTAATCGTCGCTCATGACCGGAATGAAAAAGCGTTCTTTGTTATGCCTCCGAATAAGGTCAGCGTTGCTATGGCTCTGTGGCAAAAGGTATTCGCCATAGCGTCGTGAAAGGCAGTGTCAGACGAATGCGACCCGTTCACCTAGTGGGCGGTATCGCTTTTCATTCAACCAATCGCCATCAATGCCCGGACATTTCCCCTTGAATGATAGATTTTTGCTGGGTTGCAGAAGGCAGCGCCGAACCAATTCGGTCACGGATGCGATGGTTAAACGCCCAAAACCTTCAGTCGTTTTTCTTGCCGAGACGCCAGAGCATCAATCTCAGCCATGGCTGTGGCCGTCAGACCGGGGCCTGGTTTGCGCAAGGTCGAATGGGCAATGATACCACGCTTGGCGAGCGAGTATTTCCGGATCGCCAACCCCATGCCGGGCTGTGCCTCGTATCGGATCATCGGCATATAGGCGTCAAAGATATCGCGTGCGCGATCAAGGTCGTCGGATAGGAATGTTTCCAGAACCTGAGCCATCATTTCAGGATATCCAAATCCAGTCATGGCACCATCAGCCCCGCGCAAAAGCTCTTCAAGCAAGTACATGCCGCCATTACCGCACAGTATTGAAATGCGCCGAGCCCCTGCATCACTGGCATCTCGCAGCGCGGTGATCTTTTCCAAACCGGGCCAATCTTCGTGCTTGAGCATGACGCAGGTGGGGCAGTCTTCCACGATCTTCAGTATGACCGAGGTCGAGATCTGAACTCCTGTCGCGAGCGGGAAATCCTGTAGGACGAAAGGAACTTTGCCCAGAGCATCTGCCGTGTTGTGGTAATAGCTGAGAATCTGCGCGTCGGTGCGCAAAACAGAGGGTGGAGCCACCATTACGCCTGTCGCCCCGGCACTCATGGCTTCGTCGCTAAGCGCGCTCATAGCGGCGAAACCGGCCGCAGAAACGCCAACAACGACAGGGACAGTGCTGTGCGAAACAACCCGCCGAACGATGGCCAATGATTCATCGGCTGTCAGTTTGCCAGCTTCACCCATCATTCCCAGAATGGTCAGGCCCGTTGCTCCTTTTTCAATATAGGCTTCGGTCATGCTGTCGATGCTGTCGAAATCAAGCGAGCCATCGGGTAAAAAAGGTGTGACGGCGATGGTGAATACGCCTTTTGTTGTTTCATCAAGCATGATCAGTTCTCTGTGTTTTGTGGGAGATGCCAAGGGTAATTTGCCCAAGCGCCATGCTGACGGCGGCCTGAGAAGGTTCCACTACAGGCAGGCCGACCGCCTGCTGCAGAGGGATGCAATTATTTGCCATGCCCGCGCATCCCATGATCAGGACATCGGCCCCGTCTTCATCGCGCAGACGCTTGCCCGTCGCAATCATGGCCGCGAGGCTTTTTTGAGAATCTGCAAGGTCCGCAACCCCCAGCCCAAGCGCGCGATCCCCCGCAAACCGGTCCAGAACGCCCATAGAGCCAAAGGCGCGCAGGTGACGTGGGATAGACGAAGGAAGGATTGCGATCACGCCAAACTTCTGGCCCAGAGTAAGCGCGGTCATCACCGACGCCTCTTGAATGCCGACAGTGGGAAGAGAGGTCTGGTCTCGCAGTGCGTGAAGACCCGGATCGCCAAAGCAAGCAATTACATAACCTGCGGCGTCTTTTTGAGCGGCGGCCAACTCTAGCATCGGTGCTATGGTCAGATCCGCCTGCCGCTGGCTTTCGATTCCCGGTGGGCCATCGGCCAGGGTCAGGCAGCGGATCGGAGTACCCAATGCGCGCAGTGGATCAATTGCCGCGTCAATTCCTTTTGTGACAATTTGCGAGGAATTGGGGTTTATGACGATCAGTGTCTTCATGCGCCGGGCCGTGTAGAGGACTGTATCTCGATCTGATAGCCCTCGGGATCGTTAAAGACGAAGGCGCGAATGCCAAGTGCATCGTTGACGAACAGCTCAGAAAGATTGTCCAAATCTATGGTTTGCGCATAGGCATACCAATCATTCACTTCAGGTACGCGGATACATAATTGCACCGGCTTGACCTCGGCCCACTTGTTCATACCCTTTGACTCGTCCACCAAACCGACATGCGCACCAGGGCAGATTTCGTAGATCTTGCACCAGCCCTGATCAATCGCCAGTGACAGGCCCAGAATGTCCTCGTAAAACCGCATCGCGGTCGGCAGGTCGCGGTAATAGAAGAATGTGATGGCCAGTTGGTTGGGGCCGTCTGGTCGTTTCATGTTGTTTCTTTCCGCGCAGAGTTACGGGTCGGTTTGGTGGCCAACTCCGATCTTTTGATCCAACGACCGGTGCCAGGAGTTCCGAAGAATTCGTCGTTTTTCATGATGGTTTGTCCACGCAGGATGACGTGTTCGGGCCATCCGGTCACAGTGCGCCCTTCCCATGGATTGTACCCGACATTATCGTGCAGATCGTTGGCGCCATAGGTCACTTTCTTCGTCGGGTCCCAGATAACGATGTCAGCGTCCATACCTTCAGCGATCGCACCTTTGTTCGGCAGGCCATAAAGTTGGGCCGGGTTGGTTGCAGTGATCTGAACAAAAGCCTCTGGCCCGCTCTGCCCATTCGACACCATCGCATCAAACATCAGCGGCAGCCGGGTTTCCAGACCAGGCAAGCCATTGGCAATCTGATGGAAACCTGCGTTCGCTCCTGCCGCCAGTTTTCCGCTTTCGTCAAACCGATAGGGCGCGTGATCAGAGGAGACGAGGCTGAGGGTCCCGTCGTCCAACGCTGCCCATAGTGCTTCTTGATCCGCCACCGTCCGCTGAGGTGGGGAACACATCCACTTTGCCCCTTTCTGTCCGGGTTTGTTGAGTACGTCAGCCGTCATGAACAAATAATGGGGGCAAGTTTCTGCCCAGACCGGAGCGCCTCGCGCCCGTGCATTGCGAATTGCTGCTGCTCCTTCGGCAGTGGAGATATGGAACAACATCACAGGTTGGTCGAGATATTCGGCAAAGCGGCAGATTCGTTCTACAGCCTCAATTTCAGCCATCCTTGGCCGCGACCGCGCATGGTCGCGGGGTGTGGTGCGTCCCGCTTTGATTAATGCGTCTTTCGCCTGCGCAATGATGGCGTCGTTTTCTGCGTGTACACAGACAAGCGCACCACTTTGCCGAGCCAATGAGAATATTCGCAAAATTTCCGCATCGCTGAGCTGAATGTTGTAGGTGGTAAACACCTTGAGTGACCTGTGCCCTGCAACGATCAGCGTCTCAAGATCGGCATCAAAACCCCGAGCACCTGTATCGGTGAGCGTTATGTGGAAGGCATAATCGATCATGGCACCGCGTTCGGCGCGGGCTGCATAGTCCGATACCGTCTCTGCAAGGGGCTGCCCGTCGGATTGGGCGGCAAATGAAACAACGCTGGTTGTTCCCCCCATCGCTGCTGATCGTGTTGCTGTTTCGAACGTGTCGGCGTTCCACTGGCCCATACCTGACATCTGTTCAATATGCGCATGTGTGTCCACGCCTCCAGGCATTACCAATTTGCCTTTCGCAGAGACTTCGGTTTTGGCGGCTTTAATTGGTTTGCCCACAGACACGATTTTGTGACCGACAATCGCCAAATCGCCCTCTACAATTCCGGTAGGCGTAAAAACCCGGCCATTGCGGATCACTAGGTCTATATCGACGGTCATTGGTCTCTGCCTTTTACGGTACAACGGTCCCTTCGTGCAGATTGCTGCTATTTTCGGATCATGCAAGGCACTAGTTTCAATCCGAAAGCGCCTATCGGTTGTGAAACTCGGATTTGCGAATTCTCGCATCTGACCGAGTGAGCAATTCAGGATTTAGTTTCACACCCAGGCCAGGCCCTTCCGGGGCTTTTATGTAGCCGTTTTCAATGGGGGGTAAAGCAGTGACAAGATCGCCGTACCAGCCATAGTAGAACGCGCGAACAATCTCTTGGACAAATACATTTGGGGCGTGCAGCGCCATATGAGTGGAAGCTGTCAATGCCACCGGTCCCGTGCAATCATGGGCGGCAAAAGGTAGGCCGTATGTATCGCATAATGACGCCACCTTGCGCCCTTCGGTTAAGCCACCTCCCCAGACCAGATCCATGATCACGACACCCATATCCGCGGTTTCGATCAGTTGTTTATACTGAAGTCGCTGCCCCAGTAATTCGCCACCAGCGATGGGGGTATTTACCGATTTACAAATTCTTGAGACCTGATCAGGCGCGTCCATACGCACTGGGTCTTCGATCCAGGTGAGGTCAAATTCCTTGAGGGCCTGACATATTCGTTTGGCCGTAGGCACGTTCCAGAGCGAATGCAGCTCGGCCATTATCTGCATCTTGTCACCGACGGCAGAACGAATCCTGGCAAAAGGTTCAAGGCCTTTCATCAGGTCTTCGTTTGAAATGTATGTCCCACCGGATGCTTCGGCCGCGAAATCAAAGGGCCAGATTTTCATGCCATCTATGCCCATTTCCAAAAGGCTTTCAGCCAATTCGCCAGCATTTGACAGAAACCCCTCGAGGTCTTCGTAGGGTCCGGCACTGGTCTCTAAACCGAAGTTCGCAGTGGTCTGCGCAGGCGCCTTGCGTACATATTGATAGCCGGCACAGGTATTGTACACGCGTACCTTTTCACGGCTGGCCCCACCTAAAAGCTGAAATATCGGCTGATTGACCGCCTGTCCCCATATATCCCACAGTGCAATGTCGATGGCCGAAGCTGCCCGCATTTCAGCACCTGAACCTCCGCGCCCGGTATAGCCAACATTGCGGTGGCTGTGGCGTTCGATATCCAACGGGTCTTGTCCTAATAGATAGGGTGCAATGAAGTCGTGGATATGGGCTTCGACTGCACTGGCCCCAAAAAACGTCTCACCTAATCCAGTCAGGCCCTCGTCTGTATGTACCTGAACCCAAAGCAAATTCGGGAACTCATCCACATACACGGTTTCCAGCGACGTTATCTTCATGTTGCTTTCCCTTGGTGTCAGCCAGTTCGGCGTGGGTATCGGTTCAGGTTCATTTTGTCGGGCTGTGGATCCCACAACGAGAGCAGTTTGCCGACGGGTCGAAATTGATATGCCAGGCAATGCAGGCTTGCCCTTCTTAACGCTACAGCTCTTCCTGAAAATCGCAAGCATGCAGTGAAATAAATATTATCTGTTGACATTAATTCCATAGTAGTAAAAAAATATTACAAGCTGCAATTAATTTCAGCCAACTTCAAAAACTGGGGTTGGTGCAGTGCAATAAGGGCAATCAGGTCGTGCGCCTTGCCCAGTCAACAGCAAGAGGAATATTGAAAATGATGGTACGAAAGAGATCCTTTCTAACGGGGCTACTGGCCTCGACAGTAATTGCAGCGACAAGTTTTGGTGCCGCTGCCGGTGATGGCAAGCGGATTGCATTCTTTGTTTCCGACCTGTCGAATGTGTTCCACCAGTCGCAAGCAGCAGAAGCCAAGCGATATGCCGCAGAAAAATATGGGGCAGAAGTTGTCGTATTTGATGGTCAGGCAGATTCGGCCGTGATGACGCAGAATGTAGATCAGGTAGCAGCCGGTGCCTTTGATGGCGCGACTTTACATATCTGGGATGCCGAAGCCGCCGCCCCGGGTGTTCGCGAGGCTTTGGATGAGGGTATCGTCATGACATCCTTCTTCAGCCCGATCACGGACACGGGTGTTCCGACCGCACGCAGCGACGAAGCCGGTGTGTCGTTTGAGATGGGTGCCCAGATGGCGAAAGCCTGGAAAGACGCGCATCCTGATAAGCCTATTGTCATGGTCCAGCTGGGTTGGCCGAACCACACCGAAGTAAACTCGGGTCGGACCAATCCGTTCGCCGCAGGGGTTTTGTCGGTTGATCCGGCAGCTGAAAACCTTGGTGCGCTCGACTCAAGCAAAGGGCAGGAAGCAGCAAAACAGATCATCGTCGATCTGCTGACACAGCGTCCCGAGGTCAACCTGATTTACTCAGAAGCCTCGAACCTGACGGTTGGAACCATGGCCGGTCTGTCGCAACTTGGGCGGGGCAAGTTTGACAATGGCAGCCCTCTGACCGAGATCGTTGCCAGCGTTGATTTTGACTCGGTTGAGTTCGATTCGATTTATGATCCGAACTCGAGCCTGAAGGTCTCGATGGGCCTGCCTCCGGTTGAAACCGCGCAAGGGCGCATCGATCTGATCATGGACGTGATCAAAGGCGATGTAGCAACATCAACGGATCCTGCTGAAGAGTTCTTCTACAAGGCCTACACCATCTCGTACTGGTCCATGGATCAGGATGATGCGAAAAGTTGGCTCTCCGCCCAGTTCGGCGAGTAATCCAGCGATCAAGCCTGGCAGTCAAAGTTTGTATTGGGGCAAGGCCCTAATCAGACTGCCAGGTGTCCATTGGTGCGGGTAGAGCGGGAACAAGAGACTTACTGTTTTTCGATCTGCACAGGAATGAATTAGTGAAATCAGCCGTTTCGCTGTGTGGGTTGGCATGTTGTAGTGCCCAGTAAGAAGGAGAGACAGGTTTGTCTGGCAATCAGCATTCAACAGCTCTGTCCGTTGAGGGGCTTACAAAAGATTATCCCGGTGTAAGAGCCGTTGATAATGTGAGCTTTTCCGTTGGTAGTGGTACGGTCCATTGCGTGGTGGGCGAAAACGGCGCAGGAAAATCGACCTTGATAAAAATGCTGACAGGCGCATTGCAACCGACAAGCGGGACCATGACCGTGAAGGGGGTGCCTCATCGGCCAAACAACCCCAATGAAGCGCGCGAAGGCGGCATCGCGACATTGTTCCAGGAACTTCACGTTGTCGACGAACTGACCGTGCAGGAAAATTTGACTCTGGGGATGGAGCGGAGCCGGTTCGGTTTTCTGGTCAAGTCCGAACTTGACGACAAGGTTATCCGCACATTGGCGGCGATTGAACCTTCAATTGACCCGACAGCCAGAGTGTCGAGCCTGAGTGTTGCGCAAAAGCAGATCATTGAAATTGCGCGCGCGGCGTCGTCCGGTGCAAGCATCATCATCATGGATGAACCGACTGCCGCTTTGTCCGAGCGGGAAGTAGAGCGGTTGTTCGGTGTGATACGGCGCCTGCGAGAGTCTGACGTGACCGTGATTTACATCTCTCACAAGCTTGACGAGATTTTCAGCCTTGGCGATGCCGTTACCGTGCTTCGTGACGGAAAACACGTCGCTACTAAACCGCTGTCCGAAGTTCAGGGACGTTCTGAACTGATTGAAATGATGATTGGGCGCAGCGTGTTTCAGAATTACAAACCCCGAACGGAAATCAGTGATGATACGTTGCTGGTGGCTAGTGGGCTAACAAACAACTTGCTCAAGGATGTGTCCTTTAGCATCAATCGCGGTGAAATTGTCGGTTTCTATGGGTTGGTCGGGGCTGGCAAGACCGAAATAGCACGCGCCTTGTTTGGTGCTGACAAGGTTTCCGGATCAATTCAGTTCAAGGGCCAGGAAGTCGGCCATTCCCCGAAGAAAGCAATTGCTGCGGGTATCGCGCTGGTGCCTGAGGAGCGGCGGACACAAGGATTGTTCACCGGCCTCTCTATCCGTGAAAACATCCCGATCATGAATTTGGAGCGGCTGTCGAACAGAGGGGTGTACCGATCGAATGTCGAACGGGATGCGGCCATTGAATACATCAACAAGCTGAGCATCGCTACGGAATCCATTGACAAGAAAACCGAAAAGCTATCCGGCGGAAACCAGCAAAAAGTTGTGCTTGCCAAATGCCTGTTTTCGGATGCCGAGCTGCTGCTGCTGGACGAACCGACCCGTGGTGTCGATGTCGGCGCCAAAACCGAAATTTATGACATCATCAAGAACTTGGCGGATCAAGGTAACTCTGTCGCAGTTTTCTCATCCGAGCTGGAAGAGGTGCTGGGCATCTGCGATCGCATCTTCCTTCTCTACACTGGGACGCTGGAAGACGAAATCATCAACGGTGCAAATGTTGATGCGGGCCACATTCTGAACGTGGTGACCGGTGGCCATGAAGGGGCTGTACAATGACGATAACCGACAGCACCCCGCCCTTGTCCAAGGGCAGAACTCTTTCAGAGGGCGGTCGCCGGATGAGCGACGAAACCTTTATCATGCTGCTGGTGGGTGGCGTGGCGGTCGGCCTGTTCCTGATCGCCTCGGTTATGGTGCCGAATTTCTTTCAACTACTGAACATGCTCAATCTGGTAACCAATAACTGGGCAGTCATATCGCTGGGGGTCGGGGTAACTTTCCTGCTTGTGTCAGGTAACTTTGACCTGTCTGTGGGTGGAATTGTCGCCTTGTCCGGCGTTTTGGCGGTGTGGTTTGCACAATCCCCTGACGGTGCCAACTCTTTGTCCACCGGACTTGGCTTGCCCTACTGGCTGGCCGTTCTGGGAGCGTTTTTCGGGGCACTTGCAATCGGTGCCATGAACGCCTTGTTTGTTGTTCGTTTCAGCATTCCGTCGATTATTGTGACGTTGGGAACCATGATGGTAGCCCGTGGAATCGCGCAGGTAATTACTCAGGGTTCGCAGCGCAATACAAATCTGCCCGATGCTTTTGGTGTCCTCGGAAACATGACGGTATTCGGGACCTGGGTAAAACTGCCGGTATTCTTGATGGTTGTGTTGCTGGTTGTCGCAATTTTCATAGAACGAAAGGCTGTGTTTGGCAGGCTTACGTTCTGGATCGGATCAAACCCCATTGCGGCCAATCTGTCCGGCATCGACAAGGGCAAACACGTCACATACCTCTATCTGTTCAGTTCAGCCATCGCTGGGGTTGTCGGTATTCTGTTGGCATCAGAATTCAAGTCCGGTTACTCGAACCGTGGAACTTTGATGGAATTTGACGCTCTGGTGATTGCACTGCTGGGCGGTGTAGCGATCGCCGGAGGGTTCGGTTCCGTCGTCGGCATGTTCTTTGGCGCGATCATCCTTGCCGTTGTGACCTCGGCCGCGACAGGTTTGGTTCTGTCGCCAGACTGGCAATACATCCTCAAGGCAATCGCAGTATTTCTTGCGATCATGACACAAACCTGGGCTCTTGCCCGCAGGAATCGGTGACCTTGATGCCAAAATCATCCACTCTCGCTCAAACCTCACCAACGTTTGCAAACCACGTTGGCCGGTTCATGCGCAATTACTATATTTACTTCGTGCTGGTGCTGGTCGTTGCTCTGCTGAGCGTTGCAAATTTGGACAAATTTGACCTCTTTGAGCGTGGCAATTTTCTGTACGAACGCAATATCATCAATATTCTTAGAATATCGGCACCGTTGCTGACTCTTGCCGGGGCTTTCACGCTGCTGATGGTTTCAGGTTACATCGATCTTTCAGTCGGCAGCGCAATGAGCCTGAGCGCGGTGGTGTATGCCATGCTGGCAATAAACGGGGTTCCGTTTATTCCGGCCTTTGCCATTACGGTGGTTGTCGGGGCTGCGCTGGGACTGATCAATGGGATACTTGTCATCAGGCTCAAGATTACGCCAGTTATCGCCACACTGATAACTCTTAGTCTTTACAAAGGTGTTGCGCTGCTTTTGGTGCAGGACGGTGTCTCTGCGATCAAATCTGGTGGCGGTTTGAAAATGCCGAGCTGGTTCAACTCTTATGGCAGGGAAGGGGTGCTTTTGGGGCTACCAATGGCCTTCTGGATGGCCATTGCCGTTATCATTGCGTTGGTCATCGTGCAAAACCGGACGTTGCTGGGCAAATACGCGGTGGCCACAGGTGGCAACCCCACAGCGGCGAAACTGTCGGGCATCAGCACCGGCAAAATTGTTATTTTAATTTATGTGCTTGTTGGCATAACTGCAGCGCTGGCCGGAATCGCGCGGTCAAGTTTCATGTCGCTGGGTGATCCATTATCTGGCGATGGAATGGAGCTGACCGTGATCCTGGTTGTGCTGCTGGGCGGAACGGCGTTCAGCGGAGGCGAGGGTCGGGTTTTGCGGTCGTTCATTGGTGCTCTGATCATCATGGCGCTGACAGTAGGTATGTTGACGCTGGTCCCCGCATATTATCAAACGCTGGTCATTGGCGCGGCCCTTTTGGCAGCGGCTGCATCAAATCATCTCGTCAGCAGAAAAGAGGCATCCAAGTGAATACAGCGGTTAAAGATTTCGGCCTAGTCCGGCAAATTCATATCGTTCTGGTGATGCATTTCGTCGAGGGTAAGAAGCAGTCAGAAATTGCAACCTTGCTGAATTTGTCGACAGCCAAAGTTAACCGGATGATCAAGCAAGGGCGCGAGATGGGTATGGTCAACATTTCCGTAACAAGCCCGTTTCAGAGGCTGGTCGAGCTCGAACAGAGGTTGAGCAGAAAATGGCAGCTTGAAAACGCGCTGGTGACGCCGACTGTTAGCAACAGTTTGCAGACGACATTGCAACAGGTAGGAACCGCAGCCGCAAATCTACTGGTTCAAAATATCAGGGATGGCGACGTGATTGCGGTCACGGGCGGCAAAGGTGTCAGCGCGCTGGTCGAAAACCTGAATGTAGAGCGCAAGTTCGACGTCACGGTTGTGCCGCTGACGGGCTGTGTTCAAGGAAAGCACTACACTGACGTTAACCACGTAGCGACAATTTTGGCCGAGCGTTTGGGCGGCAACGCCATGCTAATACACGCGCCGCTGTTTGCCGAAGATGAAAAAGAAAAAGAGATGCTGTTTTCGTTGCGCCAGATACGCGAAGTTTTCGAACTGGCCAAATCGGCGTCCCTGGCTTTGACTGGTGTGGGGTCCATTCTGACGCCAACTTCTAGTTACTATGATCTGCATCCAATTTCTGCCCAGGATCGCAAGACGTTGATCGACCGGGGTGCTGTTGGCGAATTCGTGGCCCATTTGATCAACGAAAACGGTGAGCTGTGCGACGTGGATCTTAACCGACGGTTGCTGGCGCTGGCACCGGATGATGTAGCACGCATTCCCAAAACCATCGGGATCGCTGCGGGTGAAGAGAAGGTCAAACCAGTACAGGCGATCCTGAACGGGAAATACCTTTCGTCACTTGTGCTGGACGAAGCCACAGCAACATCCGCTTTGAAACACAATCTAGAGACAGCTTGAGAGGCCCTAATGTTAACGAGAGAAATTGGAAAATCAGGTATCAATGCCACAGCCGTTGGATTGGGCACGTGGGCCATTGGCGGTTGGATGTGGGGTGGCACCGACGAGGACGCTTCGGTGGCTGCAATCAAGGCTGCAATCGACGAAGGAATAACCTTGATCGACACGGCGCCTGTCTATGGCATGGGCGTGTCCGAAGAAATTGTAGGCAAGGCAATCGCCGGTAGCCGTGAACAGATTGTTCTGGCCACCAAATGCGGTTTAGCGTGGCACACGCAAGGCGGAAACCACTTCTTTGATCAACAGGACAAACCGGTTCACCGATATCTTGGCAAGGAAAGCGTAATTTACGAAGTCGAACAAAGCCTGAAACGGCTGAACACCGACTATATTGACCTTTATCTGACCCATTGGCAGGATCCGACCACGCCAATAGCCGAGACGATGGAAGCGCTTGAGCAACTCAAGAAAGATGGAAAAATCCGCGCGATTGGCGCTTCGAACACGTCTGTTGAAGAACTGAATGCCTATGTCGCGGCTGGCCAGCTGGATTGCCTGCAAGAAGAATACAGCATGGTTAAACGGGACATCGAAAGTACGCTGTTACCCGGTTGTATCGAAAACGGCGTGTCCATGCTTAGCTATTCTTCGCTGGCCCTTGGTTTGTTGACCGGCAAGGTTGGCCCGGACAGGACGTTTGATGGCGATGATCTTCGCAAGGAAAACCCGCTTTTCTCGCTTTCGAACCGCGAAAAGATTGCCGCGTTGATGGCCGAGATTGCGCCTGTGTGTGACCGGCACGGCGCCAGCATGGCGCAAATAGTCATCGCCTGGACTTTGCAACAACCAGGCATAACTTTCTCGCTTTGCGGGGCACGTAACCCTGATCAGGCCCGTGAAAACGCGGCGGCTGGTCGAATTGAATTATCACCCGGCGATCTCGCGCATATTGATGCAGCGGCCGCCAAACATCTGACCGACCTGGACAGCTAGTCCTCGTTCAAACCTAAACATCACGACACCGGTGCCATTGGGCCGGTGAACAGGAGAGAAATGTCTAACAGACGCCAACATAAGCTTGCCAAACTGAAGGATGACAATCGCTTTGATGTCATCGTGGTTGGTGGTGGCGTCAACGGTATTGGGGTCTATCGTGAACTGTCCTTGCAAGGTCTGCGTGTACTTTTGATCGAGAAGAACGATTTCAGTTCTGGTTGCAGTGCTGCGCCTTCGCGAATGATCCACGGTGGACTGCGTTATCTAGAGAACGGCGAATTCGACCTGGTGAAAGAGTCGTTGAGAGAAAGAGATGCACTTTTGCAGGGCGCGCCTCACATGGTGCGTAAACTGCCGACCGTGATTCCGATAACGTCCGTATTTTCCGGGTTGATGAATGCAGCAATGAGTTTTTTCGGCTGGTCGGGCAAGCCAAAAAACCGTGGGGCGCTGCCGATCAAGCTGGGGCTTGGGCTTTATGATTGGGTTTCACGCAAACGCAGAATTGTTCCGCCGCATCGGTTCCGTTCAAAAGGCGCAACACATGCGATCTGGCCGAAACTTACCAAACAGGCCCGGTTTTCGGCAGTGTATTATGATGCTTGGATCAGCCACCCAGAGCGGTTGTGCATCGAGATGATTACAGACATGGGTAGGGCAGCACCCGAAAATGTGGCGCTAAACTATGCTGAACTGACTGTCGAAAACGGTGACTACATCGTCAAATGTCATCGAAGCGGTGAACAGTTTCCTGTCACCACAGATGCAATCGTGAATGCCACAGGTGCCTGGCTTGATACCACCGCTCAATCACTTGGTGCGGGCACGGACGAGAAAATGGTCTCTGGCACAAAAGGGTCCCATCTGATCATCGAAAACCAAGAGCTTACAGATGCCTTGAAGGGCCACATGGTTTATTTCGAAAACTCCGATGGTCGTGTTTGCATCGCCTTTCCATATCAGGGCCACGTGCTTGCGGGCTCTACCGATATTCGTGTTGAAAAGGTCGCGAGAGTACGCTGCGAGGAAGAAGAACAGTCCTACATCCTTTCGTCTTTGCGGATGATCTTTCCCGAAGTGGCGGTCTTACCCAATCAAGTTGTTTTCAGCTATAGCGGCATCAGACCGTTGCCCCAAAGTGAGCATGATTTCACAGGTCGGATATCGCGCGGGCATTTCATAAAGAAACTGTCGGGGCCGGTACCACAATTTTGCATGATTGGCGGGAAGTGGACGACATTCCGCGCCTTTGCTGAACAGACAGCAGACGAGGTTTTGAACGAGCTGACGCGCGCGCGAAAATGCGGAACTTTGGATATGCCCATTGGTGGCGGAAAAGGATTTCATGCAGATGGCTCGGATATTCTGGAACGCCTGACGTGCAAGCAAGGCCAGTCAGCAGAGCGCGCGGCCCATCTGATCGGCCACTATGGCGCCAATGCTGAAACGGTGCTTAAGTTCTGTAACGATCAGGGTGATGACAAATCGATCGGTGAGGGATGCCAATATACGCGCGCCGAGATTGCCTGTCTTATCCGTTACGAACAGGTCGAAACACTGTCCGACCTCGTATTGCGCCGGACGTCGCTGGGCATAACTGGTGCAATTTCTTTGGCTCTGATCGAGAGCCTGTCAGAGATACTGGCAATCGAGCTAGAATTTTCGCCCGACGCTAGGGTGCGACAGCGCGAAAATCTGATTCAGGAATTAGAAGGTTTTTACGGTGTCACGCCGGAAGTCTTGAAAGAACGCAGTCATAATCGGAGAACGTTATGCGATTGAGTACTAAAGCACGAATGAACCGGATGTTTACAAATGGTGGTTGCCTGGATGTGGCGATCGACCATGGTGTCTGTAATGAGCCGAGTTTCATGGTCGGTCTGGAAGACATGCCAAGTGTCATGGATACGCTGATCAAGGCCCAACCTGACGCGATTCAATGTGCCTATGGGCAGGCGGACCTGCTGCAATCGCGTCCCGAAAAAGACAAGCCGGCACTGGTCATGCGGATAGATATGGGCAACCCCTATAACGATAAGCGCCATAAGGTCATGTGGTCGATGCTGCAAAACGCCGATGAACCAATCATTGGGGCGCTTGAAATGGATGCTGCCTGCGTTGTCGTGAACCTGTTCATGCTGCCGGATGAGCCAGAGTTGTTTCGTCAGTGCGTTGAGAACATAGCGCGGGTACGGGCGGCCTGCAGCAAATACGGTATGCCTTTGATGATCGAGCCACTGGTGATGCTGCCCAACGATTTTCGCGGCGGATATCAAGTTGATGGCAACGCGGAAAAAATCATTACGCTGGTACGGCTTGCCAGCGAGATGGGTGCAGATATCATCAAAGCTGACCCCACAGAAGACGCCAATGATTTCCACCGCGTAATCGAAGCGGCTCGTGTTCCGGTTCTAGTGCGCGGCGGTGGCAAGGAAGACCTGAAAACGGTTCTGCTGAAATCTGCCGCGATTTTGGCGCAAGGGGCTCAAGGCATGGTTTATGGGCGAAACATCTATCAGCATGACAACCCCAAAGCTGTTGTCGCGGCATTGATGTCCATGATTCACAACGGGGCCTCGGGCGAAGAAGCATGGGATATCTACCAAAGTGCCTGATCCTCAAAAATATCTGCTTGGGCTGGACGCCGGAAATACGGTTATCAAGGCTGTTCTGTTCGATTTGAGCGGCAACGAGATTGCCAAACATGCGTTGGATGGGCAGTCTTCGACGCCGCAACCGGGCCATGTTGAACGCGACCTTGATGAGCTTTGGGAAAATGCCGTTGAAGTCATCAAAGCGTGTATCGCCAAGGCAGGTATTCACCCAGAATTGATCGCCGCAATTGGCTGTGCCGGTCATGGTAATGGATTGTATTTGCTGAATAAAAATGATGTTCCTGTTTTGGGTATTCAGTCATTGGATTCCCGCGCTTCTGGGGTAGCCGAGGCTTTGGAGGCCGCAGGACGTGGGCAGGAATTTCACTCGATTTGCCTGCAAAAACCATGGCCGTCGCAGACGCCGACTCT
>PIVL01000076.1 GCA_003354145.1 Paracoccaceae bacterium | reverse complement strand
AGTACGTCTGCGGCTGTCTGCCCTTCGCATGGCACATAGCCCATGCCAATCGCCCCACCCAGATGATGCCCATAGCCACCCGAACTGAGATGGCTAACAATCTTACCGTCCCGCAGGATTGGTTCGTTGTGATACAGCAGCGGTTCAGGGTCCGTCAGTCGGAACTGCACCATCCGTGTTTTTAACCCTTCGTCTTTCTTTCGCAGCACCGCATCACGACCAACAAAATCCGGCTTGGCGGTTTTCACGGCAAACCCCAACCCAGCCTCAAGAACATGATCTTCGCAGGTTATATCATGACCGAAATGCCGGAACCCTTTTTCAATCCGTGCGCAATCCATCATATGCATTCCGCATAGCTTCAGCCCCATACCTTGCCCGGCTTGCCACAAGGTCTCAAACACATGCGCACCCATATCCGCGCTTACATAGATCTCCCAACCCAGTTCGCCAACATATGACACGCGGTGGACCCGCGCCATTCCCAGACCCAGCTCGACCTCTTGTGCCGTGCCAAATGGGTTAGTCTCGTTGGTAAAATCACCTGGCGACACCATCTGCATCAACGCCCGCGCATTTGGCCCCATAACCGCAAGAACACCTTCGCCCGCCGTCACATCGGTGATGATGACACGTCGGTCGCCAAGATGACGCCGCAGCCATGTCTCATCCGCCAACCGCGTAGCGGACGGCGTCACGATCAAATAGGCGGTTTCAGACAGACGGGTTACAGTCACATCCGCCTCTATCCCACCCCGTGCATTCAGGAACTGAGTATAGACTATCTTGCCCACCGGAACCGACATTTCAGCGCCGCATACATAGTTTAAAAATGCCTCGGCATCCGGCCCTTCGACGCGCAATTTACCAAACGACGACATGTCGTACATGCCGACATTGCTGCGCACAGCGTCCAGTTCCGCCGCGACATTGCCAAAGAAGTTCTGCCGTTTCCACGAATACTGATATTCTGGCTTCTGCCCTTCATTCGCAAACCAGTTCGCCCGCTCCCAACCGGCAGCCTCGCCAAACACCGCGTTCTGTTCTGCCAGATGCGCATGAAACGGCGAGCGTCGCAAACCGCGTGCGCTGGCCTTTTGTCGATAAGGAAAGTGGTCGGCATAAAGCAGGCCCAAGGTTTCGGTCACCCGTTCAACCAGATAGGATTTGTTGCCCTGAAACGGCTGCATCCGGGAAATATCGACATCACCCAGATCAAACGGTTTCTCGCCATCCTGCATCCATTGCGCCAGCGCCATACCAGCCCCCCCCGCTGACTGAATGCCGATTGAATTGAACCCGGCAGCGACCCAGACATTGTCCATCTCGGGCGCCAACCCAAGGTGATAGGCATCATCCGGCGTAAAGCTTTCAGGTCCATTGAAAAACGTATGAATCCCGGCCTCACCCAACATTGGCATCCGGTTCACTGCGTCCTCTAGTATCGGTTCAAAATGGTCGAAATCCTCGGGCAATTGATCGAATTCAAAACTGTCAGGGATACCGTCCATACCCCAGGGTTTGGACACCGGCTCAAACGCGCCCAGCATAATTTTACCTGCGTCTTCTTTGTAATAGGCGCATTCATCTGGCACCCGCAGGACCGGCATTTGGGTCAGGCCTTTGATCGGTTCGGACACGATATAGAAATGCTCGCAGGCTTGCAGCGGGACATTCACACCCGCCATTTGCCCAACCTCACGCCCCCACATTCCCGCACAGTTCACCACCATGTCACAGGCAATATGCCCCGGCCCGTCTTTGCCTTCATAATCGACACCAGTGATCCGACGACCATTGCGCGCAAGGCCTGTCACCTTGGTATGTTCGGCAATCACAGCGCCACGCTGACGCGCGCCCTTGGCCATTGCCAGCGCAATATTGCCAGGATCGCCCTGTCCGTCGGTAGGCAGCCAGACACCACCTTTGACACCCTCGATGTTCAAATGCTCATAGCGCTCTTTGACTTCACTTGGCGAAATCTCTTCCACTGGTACATCAAATGCCCGTGCCATTGCCGCGCTACGCAACAATTCCTCGTGGCGATCGTCGCTCAATGCTACCGAGATCGACCCAACCTGCCGCATTCCAGTCGCAACGCCGGTTTCCTTTTCAAGACCGCGGTAAAGTTCGGCCGTATAGCGCGCCAGCCGGGTCATGTTGGCCGAGGCCCGCAACTGTCCGATCAATCCGGCTGCGTGCCATGTCGTGCCACTGGTCAATTGCTTGCGTTCCAAAAGGACCACGTCTGACCAACCTAATTTGGTCAGATGATAGGCCACAGAACAGCCGATAATCCCGCCGCCAATAATGACCACGCGGGCCTTTGAAGGAATTTCAGTCATCTCAATCTCCAATACACAGCGAAAACGCCCATCGGGCGGATGAGCGGCAATTTATACAATGTCATAGCCTTCAACCCGCAACCGTCGCGCCAGCTCGGCGATATGGGCTGGCCCCACTTCACAGCAGCCACCCACAATCGTTGCACCCATATCTACCCAGTTCATCGCATGGTTTGCATAGGCCTCTGGGCCCAGATCACGGCGCACCTCGAGCACATCCACCGAAGGGCGATCTTCTAGAAACGCGTCGCTAATCCTGGTGAACCCGTTGGCATAGGCCCCAAACGGACGCCCGAATTGTTCAATCACGCCCAACGCCGCAGGCACTGCTTCGGGGCGTGAACAATTCACCAAAACCGCATCAGGTGCGTAGGTCTCAACTAAAGAGGCAATATCAGAAAGAGGTTCGCCAGATCGCAAAGTCAAACCATCCTCGTCCTGAACTGTCAGAGAAAGCCAAACCGGCTTGTCGACGCCGATAACACCTTGCAAGGCTCCTTCAGCCTCTAACACCGACGACACGGTTTCGATCAGAAACAGGTCAACATCCGCAACCATCACCGCAGCAATTTCGCCAAACCGCCGTGCGGCAAGTTCTACATCAGGCTTCAGATCAGGCCGATAAGAGGCCAATAACGGCCCCAACGCTCCTGCAATGCGCCCGGATCCATGTGCATCCCACGCGGCTTTGGCCTGCGAAATCGCTGTCTTTAGCAACTCTTCAAATTGGTCCTCTAGTCCGGTGCCTACCAATCGGCTGTGATGCACGGCGTAAGTGTTGGTTGTCGCAATCGTTGCGCCAGCATCAAAATAGTCTTTGTGAACCGCACCAACCAGATCGGGATGTTCCAGCATCACACTTGTTGACCATAGTGGCGTTGCCCGATCCCCGGTTCGCCGCACCAATTCCTGACCGATTGAACCATCCAGCAAAGTTATCTGTGTCATGCCCGTAACCTTTCATTCGTTGGATCCCACAATGGCGCATCCTCTTGCACCACTGCACGTCGCCGTTCGCCGAAAATTTCAACTTCAATCTCGGTTCCCGGCACCGCCAGATCAGCCCGCAGCATGCCCAGCGCAATCGAGGCATTCACCCGATACCCCCAGGCGCCGGATGTGGTTTCGCCAACAATCGCGCCATCATGCCAAAGCATCGACATATACGGCGCATCCGCCGCACCAGCATCCACAACCAACGTTACAAATCGCTTTTGGCTGCCTTGCTGGCGTTCCCGTAACAGTGCCGCCTTGCCCGGAAAATCCTGTGGTTTGTCCAGTTTGACGAACCGATCCAACCCACACTCAAGCATCGAATAATCCGTCGAGAGATCGCCCTTCCAAGCGCGATAGCCTTTCTCAATCCGCAAACTATTCAGTGCCCACATACCAAAGGGTTTGGCCCCGCCATCCGTAAGCGCAGCATAAATGTCAGGCATCGCAGCAGCCGAGGCATGAACCTCCCAACCCAGTTCACCAGCAAATGAAACCCGCACCATCGCACATTGATGCCCGGCCGTTTTTGCATATTGTACACTTAGCCAAGGCAAGGTCAGATCCGCGTCACTTATCTTTGTCAATAAAGCCCGCGATTGTGGCCCGGTCACGATCAACGTGTAATATTCCAGCGTCGCATCATGAAGCGTTACGCCGTCGGGCAGTTTTGCCTGCAACAGCTCAAAGTCATGCCATTGTGCTGCTGCTGCAGTGATCAGGGTAAAGTCATCCTCATCATGCCGCATCACCGACATCTCGGTCACAATGCGCCCGCGAGTATCTGCGAAATAGGCAAGGTTGAGCCGTCCGATCTTAGGCAAGGCACCCGTAATCTGTCCTCGCAGGAAATCAGCCGCCCCTCGCCCACGCAAATAAAACCGCGAGAACCCCGGCAGATCAAGTACACCAACACCATCTCGCACCGCCTCGCACTCTTCGCGGATACGGTCTAACCAAGGGCCAGCGCGATCCCATGTCTGCGTACTTTGCTCGCTTAGATCATCGCCCGGTTTGGCAAACCAATTGGCCCGTTCCCAACCATTATAGGCTCCAAATATACCGCCAAGGTATTTGACTGTTTCATGTATGGGCGACAGTTTCCGGTCACGCCCGGCGGGCCATTCATGCCAAGGGAAATGCATGGCGTATTCATGGCCATAGACTTCTTCGCCCTTGGCTACGCAATACTCTTGATCGGTGTAATCAGTGTAACGCCGAGGATCGCAGGACCACATATCCCATTCGGTTTGCCCCTCGGTCAGCCATTCGGCAAGCACCTTACCTGCACCACCTGCTTGCGCGATGCCGAAGGTAAAAACACAGGCCTCGAACGCGTTTGGAACTCCGGGCATTGGACCGATCAAGGGCAGCCCATCCGGCGCATAGGGAATTGGACCATTAATGACTTTGCTGATACCCGCAGCGCCCAGAATAGGAACCCGCGCCATTGCGTCTTCGATATACCACTCCAACCGTTCCAGATCGTCAGGATAAAGCTGAAAGCTAAAGTCTTCGGGCATCGGATCATTGGGTTGAACCCAATGGGCTTTGCAATTCCGTTCATACGGACCAAGGTTCAGGCCGTTCTTTTCCTGCCTAAGATAATATGAGCTGTCAACATCACGCAACAGAGGAAGTTTCGCGCCCTGTTCGCTGCTCCACGCGGCCAATTCCGAGATTTCATCGGTCAGTAGATACTGATGGCTCATCACCATCATCGGCACTGTGCGACCGCCAAAGGGTTTGAACCATTCGCCAACACGCTGAGCATAATAACCCGCGGCATTCACCACAAATTCACAGCGGATATCGCCTTTGTGGGTGTGAACGATCCATTCATTGCCGTCACGGCTGACGCCGGTGGCCGGACAAAACCGTTCGATCCGCGCGCCCATATCACGCGCGCCTTTTGCAAGCGCCTGGGTCAATTGCGCCGGGTCAATGTCGCCATCATGCGGATCAAATAATGCACCATGCAGATCGTGGGTTTCGATGAACGGATAGCGCCCCTTGATTTCGGATTCACCAAGGATTTCAATGTTCATTCCCTGGGATTGCCCCATGCTTTTGGCGCGCTCAAATTCCTGCATGCGTTCACGGGAATGTGCCAGGCGGATCGAACCGGTGACATGATAGTTCATCGGATAGTCAACCAACTTGCCAAGATCACGATAAAGTTCGGTCGAATAGCGTTGCAAGTTCATGATCGACCACGACGTCGAAAACGTCGGCACGTTGCCAGCCGCATGCCAAGTGCTTCCGGCGGTCAATTCGTTCTTTTCCAGTAGAACGCAATCGGTCCAGCCCGCTTTGGCAAGGTGATAAAGGCTTGATGCGCCTATTACGCCACCTCCAATGATAACGACGCGGGCGGTTGTTGGGAAATTGTCCATAAGCAATGCTCCGTTACTGGGCGCGTTGGGGCAGATCGTCGGTGATGTCGTAATAGTCACCTTTGTCGGCGACAAAGATGTGCCTGGCGAGTTTCAGCCCGGTCGGGGCGGCTAACGCACCCATCGAAATCGAAATGTTGTCTTCGTCATTATGCTTCCAGAACAGGAACGACCCACAGGTGCCACAAAATCCGCGTTTAGCCGTGCCACTGGCACTGTACCACTGCAATGTGTCGTCAGCGGTGAAGGTTAATGCGCTGTCTGGGATGTGCGTAGAAGACCAGACATGACCGGATTGTTTGCGACACTGACTGCAATGGCAAACCGACGGGGGCGCAAGATCACCGGCGAGGGTGAAAGCGACGCCACCGCAGAGACAGGATCCGGTGTGCATGTTAGTTTCCTCCGGTTTGGGGGGTAGAGCTGGCACCCAGAAGGACGCCGTAAATGATGAAACAAATTGCCAAGACGCGGCGCACTGAGACGTTGAACACAGCACCCAGAGCGGCCTTTCCCAGACCCGCGCCCAGAGCTGTGAAGCCGATATAGCTGAACGCGGTCAAAGTAAGAGCGGTTGGCATGATGACGATCATCTGGTCCCAGATCGGAACGCCGGGCTGCACGAACTGGGTGAATGCAGCAAGGTATCCAGCGACGCTTTTGGGGTTGATGGATGCGATGGCGAGCGCGTGCAGATAAATGTGTTTCGCGGGGCGCTCATCCGCCCTGACGGGCGTCTTCGCTGCTAGCCAGCCACGGACGCCGAGATAGATGAGAACCCCCGCTCCGATTAGCTTGGCGATGAAAAACGCCGTAGGGGATGCGGTAATCAGGGCGGTGACACCAAGGGCGGACAGGATCAGAAACCCAGCCGCCTGTGTCAGGATCGCCAGCACGCCGATCAGTGCGCGGGGGAAACCAAGGGTCATGCCATTGGTGATGCAATTGACCGCATTTGGCCCAGGCGTGGTGACAAACACCACCCAGAACAGTGCGAAAATGGTCCAGGCTTCGAAACTCATCTGTACCTCAATAGACTGGCGGCGCGATCACCCAGATCGCAACGGCAGGTTCCGCGTAGGGGTTTATCCAGCGGTGCGCTTCGCCACGGATACGAAAGCTGTCGCCGGGATAGATGGTAAATTTTCGGTCGCCAATTTCAACGTCAAGTTTACCGGACAGCAGGTAGGCAACTTCTTGTGTCGGGCGGGTGACGAATTCACCAATTTGGCTATGCGGTTTGAAAGTAGAATGCACCACTTCGAAGTCATCAGTGAGATCGGGAGAGAGCAATTCTTCGACCAGGCCGGTTTCTGAAGAGCCAATGGCACGACGCACGCCCTGGCGCACCACATAGCCAATTTCATCTACCGGGGCAGAAGCTTTTCCAAAGAGAAGCGACACCGACACATCCAGATGTTTGGCGATCTGGCGCAGATCAGTGATGGACGGTTCGGAGAGATCACGCTCGACCTGACTAAGCCAGCCGACAGAGCGATCAAGTTTCTGCGCCAGATCGGCCAGTGTTACCCCACGCGATTTGCGCAAAGCACGCAAGTCAGCGCCGAGTGTTGCAGTGGGGTTGGTGTAAAGCATGAGCGAGTTCGTGAAAAAGCGGCAGTTAATTTCACGGTGCAGTGATTCGGTGAAAAATCCAAGTGTTTTTTCACGACATCTGGAAAGTCGCTTTAAGAATGTCCGCGAGGGCCGTCGCGTCATGATCTGTAAATGCATCGGATTGATTGCTATCGATATCAAACACAGCGATCAGATCACCTGCTTTGTTCCTAACCGGAAGTACCAATTCAGATTGGGTAGAAGTGGCGCAAGCAATGTGGTCGTCAAAGGCATTCACATCCGCGATCAGTTGGGTTTCGCCGGTGCGAGCGGCGGCACCGCAAACACCGCGGCTGAATGGGATGACAAGGCAACCATGGTCGCCTTGATAGGGGCCGATTTTCAGAGTTTCAGGCGCGGTGACACGGTAAAACCCGGTCCAGTCAAAACGGTCGTCAGAGTGATGAATTTCACAAACCACCGTGGCCATGAGAGCGATAGTATCGGTTTCACCGTTTGTCAGGGCCGCGATTGTTTTAGTCAGGGCTGAATAATCTACATGCATTGTCGTGCCTTTTTGTGGATGTGGAAAAGGGGCATTCTGCCCCCTCTTGGCCGATACCCAATTCACCCCCGAAAGTATTTGGAATGAGAAATCAAGGGCGTTCTATAGCGATGGCCGTACCTTCGCCGCCACCGATGCAAATCGCTGCTATGCCGCGTTTCAGGTCACGTTTTTCCAAAGCGTTCAGAAGTGTGACGATGATGCGCGCTCCTGAGGCTCCGATCGGGTGGCCCAGCGCACATGCTCCGCCGTTGACGTTCACGATGTCTCGCGACAGGCCCATTTCGTGCATGAAGGCCATCGGCACGACTGCGAAAGCTTCATTAACTTCCCACAGATCGACGTCATCTTTGCTCCAGCCGATTTTCGCCATCAGTTTTTGCGCGGCCGGGACAGGTGCCGTGGTAAACAAGCCCGGAGCCTGCGCGTGACTGGCGTGACCCAGAATTCGGGCGCGGATGGTTAAACCCTTTTCCCTGGCCGCATCGGCAGAAGCAAGCACCAGAGCCGCAGCACCGTCAGATATAGAGGAAGAATTGGCTGCAGTTACCGTACCATCCTTGCGAAATGCCGGTTTCAAAGTCGGGATTTTTTCAGGCCGGGCTTTGGCTGGTTGCTCATCAACATTTGTGACCACGTCGCCTTTGCGGGTTTTAACTGTGACGGGGGCAATTTCATTTTCAAACGCGTCACTGTCGTGGGCGGCAATGGCGTTAGACAATGATTTCAACGCGTATTCATCCTGTGCTTCGCGGGTGAATTGAAAGGATTCTGCGCAGTCTTCGGCGAAAGTGCCCATCAGGCGGCCTTTGTCATAGGCATCCTCTAATCCATCAAGAAACATGTGGTCGACGACCTGAGTATGACCAATGCGTGCACCACCGCGCATTTTCGGCAAAAGATACGGAGCATTTGACATACTTTCCATACCACCCGCGATCATCACATCAGCCTGACCCAAAGCGATCTGATCAAATCCGATCATTGCGGCTTTCATCCCCGAGCCGCACATCTTATTCAACGTTGTGGCGGGTACTTCTTCGCCCAAACCGGCGGCAAATCCAGCCTGACGTGCCGGAGCCTGACCCTGTCCTGCTGGCAAAACACAGCCCATCAGGACCTCATCCACTGTTGTAGCCCCAGCCCCGTCCAATGCGGCGCGAATGGCGGCCCCACCAAGATCAGCGGCAGGCACGCCGTCAAATACACCCTGAAACCCACCCATTGGCGTGCGCGCAGCACCAGCTATTACAACGTCTTTCATAATTCGTCCTCCAGAAATCATCGTCTGCATACCGGATGGTAAGGTTTGGCGTCTAGCGTGCAGATCAGAAAAGTAATGTAGGAGCCAGACATGAGTCTGACCAGTACTCTGACGAATGGTGTGAAAATTATTACTGTCGCTGACAACAGGATTGATGCGGCAATGGCTATTCAGTTCAAAGAAGACATGCGCGCAGAAACCAATGGTGGGCCAAAACGTGTCATTCTCGACCTATCTAGGGTTGATTTCGTTGATTCCAGTGGATTGGGCGCGATTGTCGCTTCGCTGAAACAAATGGGGGAGGGGCGACGACTGGATCTGGCCGGGCTGACGCCAACCGTCGACAAGGTGTTCCGATTAACGCGGATGGATACAGTGTTTAAATTGTTCCCATCGCTGGACAAAGCATTGGCATCGTTGAGCCACTAAACCGGAATTCTGGCCTGAGATGGATAGGTGAAGGTGCCCAGATCCCAAAACTCGATCAGTATTGGCTTTGCCGCAAAGCAGATCGAAGCGCGGCTGGCGATAGTTGCAACTATCTCCCAGTTGCCGAACCTTGGCATTTCCCAGTCCCAATGTGGTGACATTGAAATCGCTTTGGCAGAGGCGGTGAACAATGTGGTGGAACACGCCTGCGCCGATCTTCCAGACGCAAGTGGGCGCATTACCTGCCTGATCAAGGGCGATTTCCTGACCATTGAAATCAGTGATACAGGACGACCTTTACCAGAATTGCGCCTACCGACGGGATCAAAGGCAGATCTGTCCGTTCCACTAGCAGATCTTCCCGAAGGCGGCTTTGGGTGGTTTCTGATCTGCCAAACTGCCTCGAACGTGAGCTATGACAGGATCAATGGTCAAAATCGCCTGATACTGGAATTCCAGACCGAAGCAAAAGCCTAACCGTCATAAAACGGCCTTAGTTGCACCCAACTGTTGCCTGATACCGGTGCCATAACGGTTTTGTAGCTGCATATAGCTTCCCTCGGCGTCGTGTTTTTAGCCCCCACCCAGTGCACGGCGCCGAGGACCAATTACCCCTCAGATATATTGAACCTGACCGCCATCTAGTGATGACTTGTGTCCAAACGATGAAACAGAATCAGCGCTATTGGCGCCACTTAGATGTTCAACCTCCCCGCGATCCAGCCTACTGTCGCCTGAGCAAACTAAAGAGAGTTCGACAATGCGTGATTTTCAGATGCCAGGACGGTCAACCGTTCTGACGCAGAACGGGATGTGCGCAACATCCCATCCCTTGGCGGCGCAAACGGCAATCGACGTATTGAAACGAGGTGGAAATGCCATGGACGCGGCGATCTCAGCCAGCGTTCTGTTGGGGATTTGTGAACCACAAATGACCGGCATTGGCGGCGATTGTTTTGTTTTGTATTCTTTGCCCGGCTCGGATCAGGTGTATGCGCTAAACGGGTCGGGGCGGGCACCAGCAGCGGCAAGCGCTGCCACGTTGCGGGATTTGGGCCTGACGTCAGTGCCCGAAAATAGCCCAGAGGCGGTCACGATCCCAGGGGCGATCGATGCTTTCTGCCATCTGTCTGACACTGTGGGCCGATTGGGGCTGGATGCGCTTTTGGCTCCGGCGATTCACTATGCTGACGCTGGGGTTCCTGTCGCGCCACGGGTGGCATTTGACTGGAATCAATCCCGCGGCCATCTGCATAAAAATGCGCACGAGGCCTATTTGTTCAATGGAAAACCCCCAAAGGTCGGCGATCTGTTTCGGGCGCCGGGCCAGGCCGAAGTTCTGCGTCGGGTCGCACAAAAGGGGCGCGATGCGTTTTACACTGGCGAAGTGGCCGATGATATGGTGGCTACGCTGACCGATCTAGGAGGTGTACACACGCAGGCGGATTTTGGCGCCACACAGTGTGACGCCAAAACTCCGATCAGCGGGTTTTACCAAGACGTTGAGCTGGTCGAGCATCCGCCTAACGGGCAGGGTGCCGTCGCCATTTTGATGCTTAACATGTTGGCCCAATTTGATATTGCGGCGATGGATCCGTTTGGTGCAGAACGCGCGCACATTGAGGCCGAAGTGGCAAAACTGGCCTATGATGCCCGCAATCGGTTCCTTGCCGACGCCGATTATACCACGCATCTTGATTATTTGCTGGCCCCGGAAACAGCGGCAAAGCTGGCGGCCGTGGTAGATCTGAACCGGGCGATTCCAGCCGCAGCGCCGCTGACGGAATCGGTTCACAAAGACACAGTATATGTCACCGTTGTCGACAAGGACCGGATGGCGGTTTCGCTGATCTATTCGATTTTTCGCGGATTTGGCTCAGGGATTGCGTCGCAAAAATTTGGCATCCTGTTCCAAAACCGCGGGTCGGGGTTCACTCTTAAGGCTGGGCATCCAAATGAAATGGCGGGTGGCAAACGTTCGATGCACACAATTATTCCGGGGATGCTGCGCAAAAATGGCCGGGTGGTGATGCCGTTTGGCGTGATGGGCGGTGGCTATCAACCCACGGGTCATGCGCGGCTGGTCAGCAATCTATGTGATTTTGATATGGAACTTCAGGATGCACTGGATGCACCGCGTTCGTTTGCCGATCGCAGCGAAACCAAAGTTGAACGTGGCTACTCACCCGCCGTTTGTCAGCAACTCAGCGACCTCGGTCACAACGTAACGGTCCCGCCAGCGCCAATTGGCGGCGCCCAGGCGATTAAAATCCATGAAACTGGCGTGCTTGAGGGGGCCAGCGACCCGCGCAAGGACGGCTGTGCCTTAGGGTACTGAGGTGGGAATTTTTGGTGTAGGGTGGGTGAAAACCCACGCCAGCTAGTTCAGCTGGAATTGCAATGGATATGCGCCGTCTTCAAATGGGCCAAACATGTCGGGGATATCCGGATGGTCCACAGGTTCGCCTGAATAATCAGCAATCAGGTTCTGTTCAGACACATAAGCGACGTAATAGCTTTGATCGTTTTCAGCCAAAAGATGATAAAATGGCTGATCCTTGATCGGGCGGCTCTCTTCAGGAATCGCCTGGTACCAATCATCGGTATTGGAAAACTCTGGATCCACATCAAACACCACGCCCCGAAAGGGGTGTTTTTTGTGACGGACAATTTGCCCTAAATAATATTTTGCGCGTGTTCTTAACATTTAGTAGTAGCCCCTAACGTGGTTATTAACCGTTTCGGGACCACTTTGTCCAACACTTGCATGCGATTATTTGGAAACAGTCTGTGAACCTTGCCCTAACAGTCGTCGAAATTGTTGCTCCGGTTTTCCTGCTTGCCGGTATCGGGTTCACTTGGGTCAAACTTGGTTTTGAGTATAGAAATCAATTTGTTACCCGAATGGCGATGAACCTTGCGATGCCGTGTTTGATATTCGTTTCGCTCATGCAAACCAGCATTGATCCGGCGGCGCTGGCAACATTGTCCCTTGCCACAATTGCGGTTTACGCGACGGTAGCCGTCGCTTCATCGCTGTTTATTCGGATCACCGGCCTGAATCGGCGGACTTACCTTCCGCCATTCTTGATCGGAAATACCGGCAATTTGGGCTTGCCCTTGGCGTTGTTTGCATTTGGTGAAGTAGGGTTGGGATATGCCGTTGTGGTCTTTGCCATCTCATCGATTTGGGCATTTACCTATGGAATCTATTTGGTGTCCGGGCAAAGTTCACCCATAAAAGTTTTTCGTGAACCATTGGTGTTCGCCTCTTTGCTGGGCGCATTGTTTCTGTGGCAAGGCTGGGAAACGCCGTTAGTTTTAACCAATACGCTGACCCTGGTCGGACAGATGGCCATTCCAATGATGCTGATCACGCTTGGCGTTGCCGTTGCCCGACTGCATCCCAGTGGTATCGGGCGGGCAGTCTGGATTTCTCTGGCCAAACTTGTCCTGAGTTTTTCCTTGGCCTGGCTGGTGGCAAGCGCCTTCAATCTGAACACTGTGGCATTTAGCGTATTGGTATTGCAGATCTCGACACCAGTTGCCGTTACCTCATATCTGATCGCCGATAAGTACGGCGCGGACGCTGAGGCCGTTGCCGCATTGGTTATGGTATCGACATTGATGGCTGTGGCCGCACTTCCTGCCATTCTTGCGCTATTGCTCTAGCGATTGTGATTTCATCCCAAAGCGACTTGCTGTATCGTTAAAGAAAAAAGGCAAGAGGCAGATGAGCAGATCTCTTTGCGCTGTAATGTTGTTGATGATTCTGGCGTCTTGCGGTGGTGGTGGTGCCCCCCCGCGGAACCTGGATGATGCGTGCAGCATTGTGAAACAGCGCCCCGAATACCTAAAAGCATTCCGTGCGACCAAGAACAAATGGGGCGTTCCGATCAGTGTCCAGATGGCGACGATCCATCAGGAAAGCAGATACCGGGCCAAGGCCCGCACACCTTACCGCTATGTGCTGGGTGTGATCCCGATGGGGCGTCAAAGCAGCGCCTATGGATTCGGTCAGGCGCTGGATGGAACGTGGGACGAATATCGCGATGGACCCGGCCGCCGTGGTGCCAAGCGGAACAATATTCGCGACGCTTCTGATTTCATTGGCTGGTACATGACCAAAAGCCAAAAGCGTAACGGCATCGCCCTAAGTGATGCCCGCAATCAGTATCTGGCGTATCACGAAGGCCATTCAGGCTATGCTCGTGGATCTCACAACAACAAAAGCTGGTTGTTAAGGGTGGCCTCGGACGTTGATGCCCGTTCGGATATGTACAAGGCTCAGCTTATCAATTGTCGCGGAATTCGGCTGTAAGCGCCTGAAAGGTCCTACCGGTCAGGGGATTTGATAAACTCGCGCGTGTTGAATAACGACGCGTGCAGCTCCATGCCTGTTTCCATCTCGTCCAGATGCACCGTGATTTCGGCACCCGTACCGTCATGAATCACCCAGCCACTAAGCCGTATGGGATCATGGTCGAAAATAAGCTCAATCTGTCCGATGTCCGGGTGTTTGGGGTCTTGCGCTGTAACCACGGTGGACTGACCGTCGAACCGATGACCCACGACCATGTTTGCGGCACCTAGATTAACATTCTTTTTCAAAATGATCGACAGAGGCGTGCGGCGCAGTGGATATGTTTCCGGCGAGTGATTATTGGATTTTGGATCAAATATAACCACGGATCCAGCACCAGCAACCACTACGGTTTCAATCGGCGAATCATACCCCAACCGCAACCGTCCCGGGCGTTTCAAATACAACCGCCCGGACGATTGCGAGCCATCATCGTTGATCTGAGTGAACGTTGCCTCTGCAGTTAAGAGTCCGTTCAGATATGCCGAAATTTCGGCCAATGATAACGCCTTTTCCTGCGCAGCAAGAGGCAGCGCAGAAAATATCAGGGCAATGGTCAGGGCAATTTGTTTCATGACCTGAACATAAGAGGCCCTGACCCAAATTACATCCACCCTAATGCTGTTCCGGCACCAGAATTTCGCGTTTTCCGACGTGGTTGGCAGCAGACACCAGATGTTCATCTTCCATCCGTTCAACCAATCTCGCAGCCTTATTATAACCGATCGCTAATTTCCGCTGGATATAGCTGGTTGAACACTTGCGATCTTTGACGACGACCTGCACCGCAGTGTCGTAAAGAGCGTCCTCGCCGGTGGTATTGCCACCAAGACCAAGCACCAAATCAATGTCGCTTTCACGGTCTTCATCCGGGCCAGATACGACATTGGACATGTATTCAGGCGGGCCAAATGCTTTGAGATGCGTCACCACCTGTTCGACTTCTTCGTCTGAAACAAAAGGACCATGACACCGAGTGATTTTGGCACCGCCTGCCATATAAAGCATATCGCCCATGCCCAGCAATTGTTCGGCACCCATTTCACCAAGAATGGTACGGCTGTCGATTTTCGAGGTCACCTGGAAACTGATTCGCGTTGGAAAGTTCGCCTTGATCGTACCGGTGATCACATCCACCGAAGGGCGCTGTGTGGCCATGATCAAGTGAATACCCGAAGCCCGCGCCATTTGCGCCAGACGTTGAATGCAGGCTTCGATTTCTTTGCCGGCAACCATCATCAGATCGGCCATTTCGTCGACAACAACGACGATATACGGCAGCATTTCAGGCGCGAACTCTTCGGTTTCAAACACCGGTTCACCCGTGTCATCATCAAATCCGGTTTGCACTGTGCGGCTGAACAACTCGTCCTTGGCCAACGCCTCTTTGACGCGACCGTTGTAGCCCGCAATGTTGCGCACACCCATTTTGGACATCTTGCGATAGCGGTCTTCCATCTCGCCCACTGTCCACTTAAGCGCCACAACTGCCTTTTTAGGGTCTGTTACAACCGGTGACAAAAGATGCGGAATGCCGTCATAAACCGACAATTCCAACATTTTAGGGTCGATCATGATCATCCGACATTCATAAGGCGTCAGCTTGTAAAGCAGCGACAGGATCATCGTGTTGATCGCCACTGATTTACCCGATCCGGTAGTCCCCGCAATCAGCAGGTGAGGCATTTTCGCGAGATCGGTCACCATCGAATCGCCGCCGATGTTTTTGCCAAGAGCCAAGGGCAGGCTCATATTGCTGTCACCAAAATCACGGCTCGACAGTATTTCGCGCAACTCTACTTTTTCACGGTGCTCGTTGGGCAGCTCGATGCCAATGACCGACCGGCCCGGCACAGTTGAGACCCGCGCCGACAACGCAGCCATCGAGCGGGCAATGTCGTCCGCAAGACCAATAACACGACTGGCTTTGAGACCGGGCGCTGGTTCCAGTTCGTACATGGTAACGACGGGGCCCGGGCGCACCGAAACGATTTCACCTTTGACGCCATAATCATCCAGAACGCTTTCCAGCATCCGCGCATTTTCCCCAAGCGCCTCATCAGACAAATGATGCCGCTGGTTTTCGATTGGATTTGTAAGAATATTCAGCGGAGGCAATTCAAAATCGACCGTTGAGTCTTCGAAAGCCAATGCTGGCTGCGCCTCGGCCTTGGCACGGCGCGATGGTTCCGGTGCTTTACGGGCCGGGTTTTGAACAACTTTCCGAGGTTCAGCCACAGGCAAACCTGGCTTCACTATTGGGTCGACCAAGGGCAAAACAGTTGGAGC
>PIVL01000384.1 GCA_003354145.1 Paracoccaceae bacterium | reverse complement strand
GTCTCGTATACCGCCAACGAAGTTCTGTATTCACCGGTGATTTTGTTCACATGAGTGCGGTCCACGCCGTAATGATCTAATTGGTTCAGGCAATACCATCCGACCGAGTCGTCCGACACGGATGTGACCAGCGCGGATCTACAGCCGAATTTGGCCAAGCCAGCAGCGATATTAGCACTGCTGCCACCCATCCCGACCTTCATGGTATCTGCGTCACGAGTCCGAGTTCCCGCTGGATCGGGGAACAAATCCATTCCGACCCGCCCAACTACGACAAAGTTTTTCTTTGCAATACCACCAAGGACCATCAGACGCCCTTTCGCTGTTTAGGGCGGGAGGATTCCCAATCTTTATGCGCAGCTCGGACATCCGCGTTTTCAGAGGTATGCGGTGTGCCACATTCCCACCACGTATGACCTTCGGTGGTCCAGCCTTCGTAGGGGTCGACGCTCATGCAGATCACCGTGGTTTTATCTGCTGCTTTGGCGCGCGTGAAAGCCTCGCCCAATTCCGTTGGGTTTGACACGGTTTCGGCGATGGCGCCCTGTGCACGTGCATGCGCCTCAAAATCCACCGCAAAGGGTTCGGGGATTGTGGGGCAGTCAGCGATCAGGTTGTTGAAGCTCTCGCTGCCTGTGTTGTTTTGCAACTTGTTGATCACCGCAAACCCACCATTGTCCAGCACCAGAATGATCAACTTTTTCTTGCTGAGCACTGACGAATAGATATCCGAGTTCATCATCATGTAGGATCCATCACCGATAAAGGCGATGGTATCCTGATCTGGCTCTTGCTGGGCTTGAGCAATCCGGGCACCCCAGGCACCGGAAATTTCGTAGCCCATACAAGAGAACCCAAATTCCACGTCCACTGTGCCTTGCTCAAGTGTGCGCCAATTGGCGGTCACTTCTGCAGGCAGCCCCCCCGCGGCAGCGACTACGCGGTCGCGTTTGTCGCAAAGGGCATTCACAACGCCGATGGCCATGGCATATGAATTGGGCCGGTTCCCCGGCGACACGTTTTCCGCCACGTAGGCATCCCAGTCCGCACGGTGACTTTTGGCCTCTGCTACCCAGGTCTCGGGTGCAGCATAGCCTTTGACGTCGGCCCCAAGCGCCTCAAGCGCCAGTTTTGCATCCCCAACTACCGGCGTGGACATGTGCTTGCTAGCATCATGGCGCGCAGCGTTAATCGAGATAAACCGCGCCTCTTTCGAGAATGCCGTCCATGACCCTGTGGTAAAGTCCTGCAACCGCGTGCCGACGGCCAGGATCACGTCAGCCTGTTCAGCAATGGCATTAGCGGAATTAGAACCTGTCACGCCTATCGGGCCAATATTCAGCGGATGAGTCGCAACCATATTGGCGCGCCCGGCAATGGTTTCCACCACGGGGATCTGGTGTGTTTCGGCAAATTCGGTCAGCTCGGCCACAGCCCGAGAGTACTGCACGCCGCCGCCTGCAATGATTATCGGTTTTCGCGCAGTTTTCAGCAGTGCAACAGCATCTGTAATCTCTTCGGCATCCGGGGTTTGTCGACGAATTCGATGTACCTTCTTTTCAAACCAGAGGGCGGGGTAGTCATAGACCCAGCCTTGCACATCCTGCGGCAACCCAAGAAAGACGGGGCCGCAATCAGCCGGGTCCAGCATGGTCGCAATCGCGTTAGGTAATGACTGAATGATCTGCGCTGGGTGTGTGATCCGGTCCCAATAACGTACGACAGGCTTGAACGCATCATTCACACCAAAGGTCGGGTCGCCAAAATTCTCCATCTGCTGCAGCACAGGGTCCGGCAGGCGGGTCACATAAGTATCGCCACAAAGCATAAGCATCGGCAGACGATTGGCGTGGGCCAGTGCCGCGCTTGTAAGAAGGTTTGACGTGCCTGGCCCGGCGCTTGCAGTGCAGAACATGAACCTTTGACGCAGCCATTGTTTTGCATAGCCCGCAGCAGCGAATCCCATGCTTTGTTCGTTCTGCCCGCGATAGAGCGGTAGTTCTTCGCGCATGGCGCTCAACGCCTCGCCCAAGCAGGTCACGTTACCATGACCAAAGATGCCAAATCCGCCACCACACAGACGTAGTTCTTCGCCTTCAATGTCTATGAACTGGTTGGACAACCACCGAATGATGGCTTGTGCCGTCGTCAACTGGATCGTTTCGTTTGCCATACTCATGTTAACGTTCCCTCATAGGAAAATCTTGCGCCAGTCTGGATGATGCTTGCGCGTGTTCTATTTCATAGATACAAGTTTCGCAACCGGTTGCAAAACAAATTTCAATTCGAATTGGACTGCAGATGACTGAGATAGGAATAGGCATTCTCGGAGGCGGCTACATGGGTAAGGCTCACGCTGTCGCTATGTCGGCAGTTGGAGCTGTCTTCAACACTGCCTTGCGACCGCGCCTTGAGATAGTATGCGCCAGCTCTGCGGATAGCGCAGAGCGCTATCGTGTCGCCTACGGGTTCGCACGGGCCACAGATGATTGGCAGCTTCTCGTAAACGACCCAAAGGTCGAGGCCCTGGTTATCGCCACGCCACAAAGCACGCACCGCGCAGCGGCAGAATTGGCCTTTGCTTTAGGCAAGCCGGTTTTTTGTGAGAAACCTTTAGGCGCTTCATTGGACGACAGCCGCGCAATGGTGGCAGCGGCAGAGGCCAGTGGTTGCATAAACATGGTCGGATTTAACTATATCCGGACGCCCGCCAGTCAATACGCGAGACAGCTGGTTGCGGCAGGCGAGATTGGTGAGGTCACGTGGTTCCGTGGCGAACACACTGAAGATTTTTACGCCGATCCGCAATCACCCGCCACTTGGCGCACTACAGGTATGTCCAACGGTACGATGGGTGATCTTTCTCCGCACATGATTAACGGTGCACTGGCCCTGATCGGACCGATCAAAAGCCTGATTGCAGAGATCGAGACTGTTCACGACGCGCGGCCGGGCGGCATCGTGACGAATGATGATCACGCACAGATGATGTGCCGTTTTAAGAACGGAGCCATGGGGCAAATGTATTTCAGCCGCATTTCGACCGGGCGCAAGATGGGTTATTCTTACGAAATTACCGGCACCAAAGGCGCAATTCGCTTCGATCAGGAGGATCAGAACGCATTGTGGCTATATCGTGTAGAGGGGCCTGACGCAGCTCGCGGTTTCACAAAGATTCTCACCGGCCCGGCCCATCCGGATTACGAACCCTTTTGTCAGGGACCGGGGCATGGAACCGGTTATCAGGACCAGATCATTATCGAAGCCAAAGACTTTCTCGCCGCTATCGAAAGCGGTACAGCAGTCTGGCCAACATTCCGCGACGGCATGGAAGTCAATCGTATCGTCGCCGCGGCAATCGCATCTTCTGAAACAAAAAACTGGCAGGACGTGGCAGCGTTCTGAACATCTGAAAGGCTGTGCAAAATGACTATTCGTATTGGCAATGCGCCCTGCTCTTGGGGCGTCGAGTTTGCTGAAGATGCCCGTAATCCTAGCTGGCAGCAGGTCCTGAAGGACTGTGCTGAAGCGGGATACAAGGGCATCGAACTGGGCCCCGTGGGCTTTATGCCCGAGGACCCGGCCATTTTGGCTGATGGACTGGCTGAAAACGGGCTGGAACTGATCGGTGGTGTGGTATTCCGTGCGTTCCACGACCCCGGCCAATGGGAAGACGTGTTGGACGGGGCTGTGCGCACTTGCAAAGCCCTAAAGGCACATGGTGCAAGACACTTTGTGCTGATCGATTCCATTTCGAACCGTCGCGCGCCCACGGCTGGCCGCGCGGCTGAGGC
>PIVL01000383.1 GCA_003354145.1 Paracoccaceae bacterium | reverse complement strand
CAAATCAGACATTCAAAGACTCCTAAGCCGCCATTGCGCAAAGTGGCCTGCTTTTGCTCCGCCGCACTGGCCGGTTATTACTCCGCCGTTGACAGATTGGGAATACTCGACGCCAAGAAAAAAAGAGGCGCGACTTTCTTGGATTGCACTCTACTTTCCTTGCTGCGCCAAGGTTTTTAAGCCCGCATTCCCCAGGTAAAGTGCAGAATTTCCCGCAATAATGGCCAGTAATATGTTATATTTCAACATGTTAATTGAGCTGAAGACGGTAGGCCATCGATCCCCCGGAGGGTGCAGGCAAAACGGGTGATGTGCGGCTCGATTTTGACCGTCGCGTGCGGCCAGCGTTTTGGATTTCAAATAAGGAGTAGCACCCGGACCCGTCAGCTCGCTCCAATCGCTTTCGTTATGGGTGTCGCGTTCCTCAGGTAGTTCGGATTCAATATAGACAAAAAGGAATAGAAAATGGTCTGGTCTGTAAGATCCTCCAGTGAAAAAAAATACGTATTTAGCCACAAAATTCATCCTGATGACGAGGCGGCCTTCAGGGCACACAGCGAGGCGTTTAAAAAAAGTTGCAGGCCGAAGCACGTGCCAGATTTGGCAATCTCGCGGCGCCGCATATTCATGGCGTCGGGGCATTGTGGGGCTACAAGTTACCGGTTCTGGACTGGCCGATCCGGATATCTTTTGACAAACCTCTCAAACGCCCATTGCCTAATTTCATGCCTGTCCAGGTCGGGTACTTGGTAAACACAGCAACCCGGAGTTTGATAGAAGAGTTCGACCCCGGCGTGCATAATTTCTGGCCAGTAGAGTTGCGCGATTCAGATGGGGTTTTGATTGAGGAAGAACGCAGGGTGCTGATTTTGGGCGCACGGTTGCAAACAATCGACGAAGAGCGGTCAGATGTGAAATTTGCCTATAGTAAATATGTTGAGGGGAAGCTTGAGGGGGTGCACCCACTGTTCGAACCTCATGATTATGCGACCTTTGCTTACACCCCCGACGATCTTGAGGCGGTGCGTAACAATCCGGCTCCGCTGTGTTGTGATCACCGCAAAATTGGGGGGCACCATATGTGGGGTGAGGACAAATTAGGCACCTCAAAACTTGGAGAAGTATTTGTGACAAATGCGTTTTTTGAGGCACTGATCGCGCATGGTATCGGCGGCCTGAAACCTGTTAGCCAATTTCACGAGTTTTGAAGCCTTAAGTCCCGCCATCAGCCCAATTTTCGAGGATTATGAATATGGGGTTAGAGCAGGTCTTGTTAATGGCGCCAGAAAACATTCATATGAATTCGTTCATGTTCGAACCTATTCTGGATATGTCCCTTCAAGAATTCTTCCGATGCCTCAAAGCGGGAGTACCGCATCTGTGTTGATATTTTGAGCACATTCGGGGGGACGCCTGTTCGCCCTGACCCGGATACCCGACATAGACGCGTTCGAGGAGAGGGCCGCTATTGCTGAAAACGATGGCGGCATTACTCGTTCGAAGGCTGAGGGCTACTGGCAGTGACTGGCTGACTACTTGGTTCGCAGGAAGGTACCTCAATTATGCCCCGTCCGGGCATCCTCTGTGGGTGTCCGGGCGGGGTGATACCTATCTCATTTTTGGCATCACCCCAACCATCCCCTCCGGAACAGTTTTCCGTCGCATGAGACCGGACGTTTACCCGGAAAATAACTAAACGAGAAGTTTCCGCGCAGATACCAACGAAGGCCGTCGGGATTCTGGGGGCCTTTTTTCCCTTCTTTTCGTTCTTGCAGTAGCCCGTTCACTCGAACCGCAATGCTTCGATCGGATCAAGCCTTGAGGCCTTGAGCGCCGGATAGAAGCCGAAGAATATCCCGACAGCGCCAGAGAAGCCGACCGCAAGCAGGATCGTCCCGGGCGCAATCAGGATCGGCCAACCGACCGATTTTGCAATCACCGCCGCCGCGGAGATACCGCAAACCACGCCGCCCGCGCCTCCAAGCAACGACAGTGTCAACGCCTCGATCAGGAATTGGTTGCGGATGTCGACCGGGCGGGCGCCGACCGCCATCCGCAGACCGATCTCGCGCGTCCGCTCGGTGACCGACACCAGAAGGATATTCATGATGCTGATGCCACCGACGAGAAGGGAAACCGAGGCTACGGCAGCAAGCAGAATGCCCAACGTTCGCGATGCGTCTTCTTGGGCCTCGAAGATCGCCGACAGGTTTCTGACAGTGAAATCGTCCGGCGCGTCAGCGGACAATTGATGACGCTGGCGCAGAAGGCGCTTGACCTCCTCCTCGACAGTTTCAACAGCCTCGGCACTTACAGCTTTAATATTGATATAATCGACGGCGCCGTGGTGTGCCGAATGGCGCGCCCCGAGCACGCGTAGTTTTGCCGTCGACAGCGGGACAAAAACAATGTTGTCCTGATCGCTGGACGATGCGGTCTGGCCTTTCTCTACCAGCAGGCCGATCACCGTAAAGGGAGCCTCTCCGATGCGGATGACTTTGCCCACGGGATCCTCTTCTTTGAACAGTCTTTGGGCGACCGTGGCACCCAGAATCGCCACCTTCGTGGCGCGCTCGAGGTCTTCCAGCGACATTTCTCTGCCGGATGCCAATTGCCAGTCGCGTGCGATCATGTGTGCAGGAACGGCACCGATCATTGTGGTTCGCCAGTTGCGGTTACCATGGACTATCTGGACGTATCCGGAAACCGCCGGGGCTACGGCGAACACCTGATCGATCTCGCGCTCGATCGCCAACGCATCATCCTCGGTAAGAGTATTGCGCGATCCGGCACCAAGACTGGCGCCCCCTCTGGATTGGGATCCCGGGCTTACGATCAGGACATTGGCTCCGAGGCTTCTAATCTGTTCAGCGACCTGCGCTTGGCCGCCGCTGCCTATTGCGATCATAGTGATCACCGCGCCAACGCCGATGATGACGCCCAACAATGTTAGTAGGCTGCGCATTGCGTTGACCCGCAGCGCGCGGAAGGCAATGCGAATACTTTCCGAAAACTTCATACCGCCGACTTCGCTGTTGTTGCCGCTTTCAAATCCGGGGACAGGGAATCCGGGGACAGGGGAAGTTCCGCAGCGGCATCGATGGGCGTTGCCATGCGCTCGTCTTCTACCATGTTCCCATCCTCCAACGTCACAATCCGGTTTGCGTGCTCTCCAACCTTTCTATCGTGTGTGACCATCAAGACCGTCATGCCAGAACGATTCAGTAGTTGAAACAGGGCCAAGACCCCCTGGCCGGTGGCACTGTCAAGCGCACCAGTGGGCTCGTCCGCCAGTATCAACACCGGTTTGTTCACCATGGCGCGGGCGATGGCGACCCTTTGTTGCTCGCCGCCAGAAAGTTGATGCGGCCAATGATCCCGACGATGGGCAATGCCAACGGCCTCCAGGGCAGCAGTGGCTTGGTGGCGGCGCTCTGCTTTGCCCATGCCCGAATAGATCAGCGGCAACTCGACATTTTCGATGGCAGAGCTTCGGCCTAGCAGGTTGAAATTTTGAAACACGAAGCCGATCTTGTGCCTGCGATTGGCTGCCAATGCGTCCGTCCCAAGTGCGCTGACATCCCGCCCCTCGAACCAATACTGACCGGACGTTGGCCGGTCGAGAAAGCCCAGCAGGTTCATCAGGGTTGATTTTCCCGAGCCGGAACGCCCCATGATCGCGACGAAATCACCGCGCTGGATTTCCAGGGTGACACCCCGCAGCGCATGGACCACATCACTGCCCTGGCGATGGTCCTTGGTAAGCTTGACGGTCCGGATCAGCGCTGCTGTCATGTCA
>PIVL01000827.1 GCA_003354145.1 Paracoccaceae bacterium | reverse complement strand
CCGATGCTTTTGCCGAAATGAACCGAATAGCCGCCCGAAGTCAGCCGCCCAACGCGGGTGCCATCATGATACAGAACTTCGCGTCCCCAAGGGTCAGCATCATCCGGGCCATCAATCAACAAAGTGACACATTTGGAACGGATGCCCTTGGCCTGCATTTCGGCCTTGCCGTGGAACTCTTTGGACAGATCAATAAAGCGTGGCAAATCCGCCTCAACCGGAGTGGCATCCCGGCCCAGTTCGGTGCCAAAGGCACGATAGGATTTTTCCTGCCGCAACCAGTTCTGCGCCCTCGCTCCGACCAGTTTCATGCCGTGCTTTTCACCAGCGACCATCAACTGATCCCACAGGTAGTTCTGCATCTCGATCGGGTGATGCAACTCCCACCCCAGCTCGCCGGTATAGGCAACCCGGATGGCGCGTACCGGACACATGCCCAGTTCGATATCGCGACAGGTCAGCCAGGGAAAGCGTTTGTTGGACAACGCTGTTGTTGGGTCTGCATCGTTGATAATTTCTTTTAAAACTTCGCGGGACTTTGGCCCGGCAATAGCGAACACACCCCATTGGTTGGTTACATCCTGAATTTCGATATAGCCAAAGTCGGCTGCTTTATCTGCCGCCGCCTTGCGCAGGTAGTCCGCATCATAGGTGGTCCAGGCACCGGCTGAGACGAGGTAGTATTCATCCTCGGCCAGTCGAACGATGGTGTATTCTGTCCGTGTCGTACCTGCCGCTGTCAGCGCATAGGTCAGGTTGATCCGCCCGACACGGGGCAGTTTGTTGCAGGTGAACCAGTCAAGGAACTCGGTCGCGCCGGGCCCTTTGATCACATGTTTGGTAAACGCGGTCGCATCCACCAGACCAACGCCCTGACGAATCGCCAAAGCCTCATCTCGCGCATATTGCCACCAGTCGCCACGTCG
>PIVL01000826.1 GCA_003354145.1 Paracoccaceae bacterium | reverse complement strand
CACCCGGACCCTTCGATCTTTACTGTTCTGACAGCCGCATCGGGCGTACCTGGAACCGCAAATATCGACTTTGTACTGTTCCGCGAACGCTGGATGGTGATGGAAGATACATTCCGCCCACCATGGTATCACAAGAACATCATGACCGAGATGATGGGCAACATTTACGGCCAGTATGATGCCAAACCCAAAGGGTTCGTTCCCGGAGGGCTAAGCCTGCACAACATGATGTTGCCACATGGGCCGGACAAAAACGCGTTTGATAAGGCGTCTAATGCCAATCTGGGGCCGGATAAGCTCGACAATACCATGTCGTTCATGTTCGAGACGCGCTTTCCCCAGCATCTGACAGCGTTCGCCGCGAAAGAGGCGCCGTTGCAGGATGACTATATCGACTGCTGGGAAGACATTGAGAAAAAGTTCGACGGAACACCTGGTAAAAAATAACTTTGGGCGTGGGTTTTCACCCACCCTACGCAATCCGGTGTAGGGTGGGTGAAAACCCACGCGCCACACAAGGAACTACTTATGTCTCTGATAAAAAGCTGGGTCGCTTCGGCAAATGTCGCCGACGGCCCTTTCCCACTGAACAACCTGCCTTACGGCGTCTTTTCCACCAGCGATTCAGAGCCCCGCTGCGGAGTTGCCATTGGTGACATGGTGATGGACATCGCCGCCGCAGAAGAGGCCGGTGTCATCGATCTGACCGATGATCCTTTGTTTGACGTCCCATTCTGGAACGACCTGATGGAGCAGGGCCCCGCTGTTTGGTCCGCTCTTCGTGCTCGCCTAACGGCTTTGCTCGCAGATGGCTCTACAGAGCAGGACAAGGTTGCGCCGTTGCTGGTGCCTCTGGCTGATGTCACATTGCATATGCCGATGATGGTTTCGGAATATACCGATTTCTACGCTTGTAAAAATCACGC
>PIVL01000075.1 GCA_003354145.1 Paracoccaceae bacterium | reverse complement strand
ATCACGGTAAACGGAATATCGCGGATCAGATCGCCAAACCGCCCACCAATCGCGGTGAGACCAAAAAAGGCAATCACAGTGGTCAAAGTCGCAGCAAACACCGGCATAGCCATTCGGCGCGCCGCATTTTCAGCCGCGACAACTGGGTGTTCACCTAATTGCCTGGCCCGGAAATCGGCGTGCTCGCCCACCACAATGGCGTCATCCACCACAATACCAAGAGTGATGATAAGGCCAAACAGACTTATCATGTTGATCGTCAGACCTGCAGCATACATCAGCGCGATGGCGGCAAACATCGCCACCGGAATTCCCGCTGCCACCCAAAACGCAACCCGCGCGTTCAAAAACAAGAACAGCAATGCGACCACCAGCCCCAACCCCATCAGGCCATTGTCGATCAGGATGTTCAGCCTTGCACTGATTGCCGCGGCCCGCGTTCGGATCAACTCGATTGTCACACCCTGCGGCAGACTCACTTGCATCTCTTCAGCCACTTGTTCGACTGCACGCTGAATGCCAATGGCATCACCGCCATCCGAGCGGTCAATCCGAATTGAAATGGCCGAGTTAGCCCCGACAAAATAGCCGCGGTTACGGTCTACACCTTCAACCGTGATCTGCGCCACATCGCCAACAGTCAGGGTCGATCCGTCCGGATTGGAACGTAAAACAATCCCTGCAATGTCCTCTGGTTTACGTTTTGCAGTCCCAGTGCGCACCCGGGCATTGGCCCCGGTAATATCTCCTGCCGGGTCGGCATCCACTTCTTCGCCGATGGCCGTGGCAATTTCAGCCATACTGACATCAAAAGAAATCAGATTGGCAGAAGGGACTTCAACCACGGTTTCAGGCGCCGCCACCCCGCGAATAGAACTTCGCGTGACACCGGCTGCAAACAGCCGCGTGACGAATTCATCCGCAAACAAGGCCAATTGCGCAGGCGCAACGGGCCCTGTAATCACCACGTCTGTCACCCGATCTCGCCAGGCTCCGCGCCGTATTTTTGGGTCATCCGCCTCGGCGGGCAATGTCGTGACCGCGTCCACTGCCGTAAGCACATCTTCAGCGGCCCGCGCCATATCCCATCCCGGCTCAAATTCTAGCTCGATACTGGCGCTACCCTCTCTCGAGGTTGAAGATGAGCGTTCTACACCATCCACAGCCAGCAGCGTCGGCTCCAGGATTTGCACAATGGCACCGTCGACATCTTCAGCCCCCGCACCATCCCAGGCAACACTGACCCACACATTATCAAGGATCACATCCGGAAAGAATTGCGCCCGCATATTTGGCATGGCCGCCGCACCAAGAACCAAAAGCACAACCAGCAACAAATTCGCAGCAGTGCGATGTCGGGTGAAATATGACAGCAAGCCACCGGCGGCTTGTGGTATGTCTCGGATGACCAAAGTGCTCTAGCCCCCGATCCGCGATTCAATACGTTCGACCAGTTTGGCCGAGACTTTATCTTCTTGCAACTGGCTTAGCACCCGGGCCTTGGCCTCGGCGGGCATGCGGGTGTTGCCGTCTACAAAAGCCACCAGTTTGGCCCGTCTCTCATCACTCAGATCCAGCATCTCGGGTTCAGCCGGTTTATTCTCCTCCGTGTCCTGCAGCACCCTTACTCGTATACCTGCACCCAGCAATGGGGTGCGCCCCTGAACCACATCGCGCCCGGCAAGACCGACTCCGCGTACCAAGACATCATCTCCCTGACGACGCATCAATTCTACCGGCAACGTTTCCAACCGGTTCTCTTCATCGACCACCAGTACCGTTCCATTTGCATCCAGCGCCGAGGCCGACAAGCGCACAACATTGATCAAAGGAGGTTCCTCGACCATCACCGTTACAAAATCCCCCGGCTTGAACCCGGGCGCGCTATCCAACCGCGCAAAAATCAACCGCCCCGACAACCCTTGCCCGGTTGCCGCCCCATCGCGGCTAATCCGGCCATGCGCCAGTAAATCCGCACCCGTCACATCCAGCAACACCGTCACCGGCGCAGGTACCAAGTCACCGCTTGCGTCTAAAATTCGGGCGTATTGTGCCGTTGAAATCCGAAATGCCACTTCAAGAGCGTCCGGATCGACCAGCAGCGCCAGCTTTTCATTGGCCGAAACCAGATGTCCCTCGACAAGCGACACTTCGCTTAAAGTGCCATCAAACGCCGCTGTTAACTCTGTCTCTTTCAGATCCCTTTCGGCCCCTTCAATCGCGATTTCAGCGCGCGCCAGCCGCGTTGCCGCCTGATCGATCCGCGCCTCGGCAGTCGCTACCGACAACCGGCGCGATAACACCGCCTGACGTGCCGAGGCCGCCGCCAGTTCCGCCACTTCAACCTGTGCTGCCGTGCCGACGCCGCGCTCTTTCAGATCAACTTGACGGTCAAACGCATGACGCCGCAATTTCGCTTGATCTTCTGCAGCCACCAACTCATCCGAAGCCAGCAATAACGCCCGTTGCGCATCGCGCACTTCGGCCTTGGCATCCAACAGATCGCTTTGCACCCGATCCAAAGCTGCCTGTACATCTGCAGGGTCAATCTGGACCAGCTTATCGCCTGTCACCACCACGCCGCCTTCTTCAAAATGATCCGAAAGCATCAGCACTCGCCCGCCCACAGGCGTACGCAGTTCCAATGTGCGACGGCTTTGCACCTGCCCAAAGGCCTGCAGTACCGGGTTCAGAGTTTCGGGTGTAGCGCGCACCACATTAACCACAAATTCGCGTTCGCGCGCCTGTGGCGGGCGTTTTTCATCGCTCATCCGGATCTGAATTGCCGAGCCGATTATCTGCGCAGCATACAAAACCAGTGCCAGCGTTGCCGCAGCCAGAAATACACCAACCAGACTTTGCCGTAAAAAACGCATATGTATTGACTTTCTTTGCCGCAAAACGCGGCTCTTCCCTATTCTAACGGCCTCGCAAAAAACCGCCAAGGCACAATGGTGTTACGTGGTTTCAGCCTATTTCCGTCGCTGATGTTCGTCTAATCTAGGCATTATCTCCACAAAATTACAGGGTAGATGACGATAATCCAGTTGTTTCAACAGGATACCGTCCCAGGCATCTTTGCACGCACCGGGACTTCCTGGCAGTGCAAACAGGTAAGTTCCTCCCGCCACCCCGCCGGTTGCGCGTGACTGCACAGCCGATGTGCCGATTTTTTCCATCGAAATCATCGTGAACACGGTGCCAAACGCTTCAATTTCCTTTTCATAGACATCACGATGCGCCTCGACCGTCACATCGCGCCCGGTCAACCCTGTGCCACCTGTGGACAGGATTACATCAATAGCAGGATCAGCGACCCATTTACGCAACAGCTCAGCAATATCCGCCCTCTCGTCTCGCAGCATGGTGCGATCCGCCAAATTGTGACCTGCTGCTGTCAACCGATCTACTAGCACCTGTCCGGATTTATCCTCGTCTGCCGAACGCGTGTCCGAGACTGTCAGAACCGCAATACTGACTGGAATAAAATCTCGCGTGTTGGTCATAGGTCAAGCCCTTTCCAGCAACGCCAGCCGAATGGCCAGAGCTGCGAATATGCCGCCGCTGAGATATCCCAGCAGGCGCGCCAATCGTGGTGATCCGGTCAGGCGACGCCCCATGCCGCCAGCGAAAATCCCAACCAGACTGTTGATGACAAAACCACCAAAACCCAAAATTGCACCAAAAATCAGGTATTGCCCAAGTATCCAGCCAGCCGGATCAATGAACTGCGGTACAAATGCCAGTGCAAACAGGATGACCTTTGGATTAAACAGATTCACCATCAAACCATCGCGAAACGCACGCCCCGGTGGAGTCTGTGGTGCCTTAGCCGCGCCAATTCCACCACGAATAGCGCCATAGGCCAGCCATAACAGATACCCGACCCCAAGCCAGCGGATCACATCAAACAGCCAAGGCAGCGCCGTCACTGCCGCCCCCAGACCGATACCGGCCAGCGCGGCATGCACCAACGCTCCTAGCGAAATGCCAGCAGACCCGGCAATCGCCGCGCGCGGACCCGTACGCAGCCCCTGCCCCAGACAAAACATCATATCCACACCCGGCGTCAGGTTCAGCGCCAATGCTGCCGGGACGAAGGTCCACAGGATAATTGGATCAATCACTTGGCTACCTCAAACCAGTTCACAAACGGCCCCAGATTATGCACATTTGTGTCCCCAATTTTTCCGGCTTCGCCCCACGAATCATGGATATGACCACAGAATGCCAAACCCGGCTGTATGCGCTTGATGGCAGCATGAATGGCGTTAGATCCTACAGATTGCCCTGCAGAGGTACTATCGACAACCCCTTTAGGTGGTGAATGCAGGATCAGAATATCTGTTTTATCGCAGGCCTTTAGCATTGCCGCCGCCTGATCCTCGGTTAGATCACAGGACCAGGCACCAAAAGGTGTCAGCGGCACGCCATAGCCCAGTCCAAATAAACGCAATCCATCGATTGTTGCGGCCGTTCCATGCAAAACTTTGACACGCGCCGGGGCAGCGGCGCGCAATTCATCATAACTCTCGGCATTTCCCGGCACGATCACAAACGGAGCGGATATCTCGGACAAAAGCGCCATTGCCTCTTCCAAGCCTTGCCGCATTTTGCAAAAATCCCCAGCACCGATCACCAGATCGGCCCCGGCACTTGCCGAAACCAACGCGGCGGCATGTTTAGCCGAGCCGTGTAGGTCCGAAAAGGCCAATATTTTCATAACTTTAACTTTGCGCTAAGGTCCAATAGATCAGCCCACGCTTCGCGTTTTGCAGATGGGGTTCCTAGTAAATAGGTCGGATGGAACATCGGTAGTACTGGCAGGCCAAACGCCTGCTCCCAATTGCCACGCATCCGTGTGATGCCTTTTTTACCCAGAACCGACAGGCACGAAATATTGCCCATGCAGATGATGAATTCTGGCTTTGCCAGCGCCACATGCCGTTCCAGAAACGGAAACATCATGGCAATCTCTTCGGGCTGCGGGTCACAGTTCTGTGGCGGGCGCCAGGGCAAGACATTAGTGATATAGACGTTTTCAGCTCGACTAAGTTCAATCGCCGCCAGCATTCGGTCAAGCAACTGCCCGGCGCGCCCAACAAACGGGCGGCCCTCGCGATCCTCATCACGCCCCGGTGCCTCGCCAATGATCATCACCCGCGCACCCGGCACACCGTCGGAAAACACCAGATTTCGCGCGCCTTTTTTCAGTTCGCACAATTCAAACGCGCCCAGCGCCTGTTGCAAGTCTTCCAATGATCCAGCCGATTGCGCCGCGATCTTCGCCTCTTGAACCGGATCCGACTGCGCAGCCGCGGCAGGTTCAACCGCCGCAGAGGCCGCAGGTGTGGCGACCTTGCGTTTAGCAGGCCCGGTTTCGGGCAATGCATAGCGATCTACTGGCGCGTCACCAATTGCCTCGGTCACGCCCAGTTCGATCTGCCATTCCAGCAGCGCGCGGTCTGCGTAAAAGTCTGAAACCGATTCCATGCCCCTACACTAGCTGCGCCAATCGTCACAGAAAACCGCAATCGCAATTGCTGGGCACAAGATGGGTGAAAACCCAGGCCAATCATGTGACATTGCCCCCACCCCTTAGCTTTCCTATAAGCATCTAAACGCAAGTCGGAGCACCCATGACCTTTGCCCATCGCCACCTTCTGGGGATCGAACAGCTTCACCCTACCGATATTACGACTATCCTTGATCTCGCCGACAATTATGTAACGCTGAACCGAGGCGCGAGCAAACGATCCGACGTGTTGTCCGGTCTGACTCAGATCAACATGTTCTTTGAGAACTCTACACGCACACAGGCGAGTTTCGAACTGGCCGGCAAGCGTCTTGGTGCGGATGTGATGAACATGGCCATGCAAGCCAGTTCAATCAAAAAAGGTGAGACACTCATTGACACCGCCATGACGCTGAACGCCATGCACCCCGATCTACTGGTGGTGCGGCATCCGCAATCTGGCGCTGTTGATCTGCTCGCCCAAAAGGTCAATTGCGCGGTTCTGAACGCCGGAGACGGTCGCCATGAACACCCGACACAGGCCTTGCTGGACGCCCTGACAATCCGACGCTCAAAGGGACGGCTGCATCGGCTTAGCGTTGCAATTTGCGGTGATATTTCCCATAGCCGCGTGGCCCGCTCAAACATCATGCTGTTGAACAAGATGGAAAGCCGAATCAGGCTAATCGGCCCGCCAACTTTGATGCCTGCAGGCATCGACCAGTTTGGTGTCGAAGTGTTTGAGGACATGCATGAAGGTCTGCAAGACGTCGATGTGGTGATGATGCTGCGCTTGCAACTTGAGCGGATGGATGGCGGGTTCATCCCCTCGCCGCGCGAATATTACCATCGCTATGGTCTGGATGCTGAAAAGCTGGCGCAGGCCAAACCTGACGCCATCATCATGCACCCCGGCCCGATGAACCGCGGTGTCGAGATTGACGGAACTTTGGCCGACGACATCAACCGCTCGGTGATTCAGGACCAGGTCGAAATGGGCGTCGCCGTCCGCATGGCTGTGATGGAACTATTGGCGCAAAACCAACGCCACACCAATGGGCAAGCTGCATGACAGATACCCAACTCAGGACCGACGAAAAGCTGCAGCAGGAATGGCGCCCCAAATTTCAGGTGTTTCTGCGCAAGCTATTGGCAATCGCGGTTTTGACCGGAATTTTATTGGGAGCAGTCAGCTATGCCTATTCCGAGCTTCTTTGGATGTTGGCATTACCTTTCTTTTTGGCAGCCTACATGATTGACGATTACCGCGAATGGCGTGAGCGTCGTCATGACCGCTGGCTATTAACCAATCAGCGGCTGATGTTCATCAATCCTGATGAAGAAATTGAGACTCTGACCATTGGGCTGGATCAAATCAGCCGCATTCGGAAAACTTTTTGGTGGGCGATAAGCATAAAAATGGCCAACGGGCAGACGTTTACGATGATGTTTCTGTCACCCCTGAACGAGATCCGAACCGCCATCCAATCCGCACAAAACCAGTTTATTGGAGAGGAACATGCCTGATCTGACCTCTGTGCACGTCCGCCCGAACGAAACTGGCGTGATCCGTATCTTTGCAATGGACATGCCAGCGCAACAGGCCAAATTCCAAAACGATCCTATGGCAATGCGGCAAGTGTTGGGCGTTGACGACATTGATCCAACCTATGTCGATATATTTCCGGTTTCCGATCTGGAGCAGCTTGGTCTCGCAGGCTACCTGATCGAAGGCTGCGGCGTACCCGAAAGTTCGGTAGCCCTTGAACGGGATCGCCTGAACGCTGTGACAGGCTATGTTATGCTGGTCCACAGCCGTGCTTTTGGTGGGCACGAAGTGACGCTGGCCTCGACACTGCCCCTGATCGCGACGTTCAACGTACCTGCAACGGATTGGTCCGGCGAGAAAATCGAAACCCAAAGTGCACAGCCTTATACCAGCACTCGGCCCCCACCCCGACAAGCCCGCGCTGAGGCGCGGCGCAGTGGGGCCATCGTGTTTACGGTGCTCATGCTGATCATTTTGGCAATAATCCTGATGGTGGTTCTATGACAGAAACCTTGCGATTCCTCCCCGATCGGAAGACCTGGTTACGTGGCCAGATTCGATTGGCTTTGCTGGCCATGATCGGCGCCATGTTGGTGCTCAAACTGTTGAGCAATCCCAACGTCTGGGTCGGAGCTGTGGCCGGGATGGCCGCGATTGCGCTGCGCAGTTGGTATCTCGCTTCCGAAGAAATGGCTGCAAAATGGGTGATCGACGGCGATACAATTAGCGGCCCGCAGGAACGGCAGGTCAAGCTCGACCAGATCGAAAAAATCCGCATTCTGGGTAGCTTTGTGCAGATTATCACCAAAACCGGGGACAAGCATTTGATCAAGTATCAGGCCAATCCGGTGGCGACACGTGTCGCCATTCAACAGGCGATAGAGGCCACACTCTGATGATCTTTCGTCGCAAAAACCACGAACTGCACCCGGACGAAACGGTATTGTTATCTGTGCAGCCACGCGTACATCCATTGCTACTGTTATTGAACATTGCAGTTCCATTTTTTCTTTTCATTGTTTTGTTTGGGGATAGGTTTGCTCCACAAGGTTGGGTGTCGTGGCCCGCATTATTTCTGCGATTCACACCGATTTGGATAATTCTAGCTGGTAGCGTTTCCTACATGCTATTTATCCGCCTACAGCCTCCGATTGTCCTAACTTCCCAACGCGTCATTGCTTCGGATGGGCGTGAAATCGCATTGCCCAAAATTCGAGCGTTAAAAATGTCGTTCTTCAATTTGATCCTTCGCACTGGAAAGGATCGGGAAACGCTCGTGTTGCGCAACCTTCCTCATCCACGAAAATTCAAATCTGCCATCAAAGAGCAAATCTCATGACTACCCTGTTCAAAAACGCCCGCCTGATCGACCCCGAGGCAGGAACGGATACCATTGGATCACTACTGGTTCAGGACGAAAAAATTGACAAAACCTTTCAAGAACAGGTTGATTTTGAAGAACTTTTTCGTACGCGTAGCATTTCACCGACGATCATAGACTGCGCAGGCAAATGCCTTGCCCCCGGGATCGTCGACATAGGCGTCAAGGTCTGCGAACCCGGTGAGCGGCATAAGGAAAGCTTTAAATCCGCAGGCCTTGCAGCGGCCGCTGGTGGTGTGACAACGATGGTGACTCGTCCTGACACCACACCCGATATCGACAGCCCCGAAGTGCTTGAATTCGTTACCCGCCGCGCCGCCGATGACGCAGAGGTAAACGTACTGCATATGGCGGCCCTGACCAAAGGCCGGATGGGCCGCGAGATGACCGAAATCGGTTTTCTGATGGACGCGGGTGCGGTGGCCTTCACCGATTGTGACCGTGTTGTCACCGACACCAAGGTGCTGTCTCGTGCGCTGACCTATGCGCGCAGCCTTGGCGCGCTGGTCATTGCGCATCCGCAAGAGCCGTGCCTGTCCAAAGGTGCCGCAGCAACATCCGGCCCATTTGCATCGCTGCGCGGCCTGCCAACAGTCAGCCCGATGGCTGAACGCATTGGCCTGGACCGCGACATCGCCTTGGTCGAGATGACAGGCGCGCGCTATCATGCTGACCAGATCACCACAATGCGTGCACTTCCGGCACTTGAGCGGGCCAAGCGTAACGGTCTGGACATCACGGCAGGAGTCAGCATCCACCACCTGACCCTGAACGAGCTGGATGTGGCCGACTATCGCACTTTTTTCAAAGTAAAGCCGCCGTTGCGATCCGAAGATGACCGGCTCGCAGTGATCGAAGCCGTTGGCAGTGGGCTAATCGACATCATCAGTTCCATGCACACTCCACAGGACGAAGAATCCAAACGTCTACCGTTTGAAGAAGCGGCGAGTGGGGCGGTGGCTCTTGAAACCTTGCTGCCAGCCGCGTTGCGACTTTATCACGCTGGCCAGTTGGACCTGCCTGTTTTGTTTCGCGCCATGTCGCTGAACCCGGCACGCCGGTTGGGGCTGTCTTGTGGTCGCCTGACGGCAGGCGCTCCGGCTGATCTGGTGTTGTTTGATGCGGATGTGCCCTTTGTTATGGATCGCTTTGCGCTGCGATCAAAATCCGGGAACACGCCCTTTGATGGGCAGCGAATGCAAGGTAAAGTTCTGGCAACATATGTCGCAGGACAAAAAGTATATGCGAGGAGCTGATGCCAATACTTGAAACCCCAGCACTGGCCCTGATCCTTTGGGCCGCAATTGGCTATGGCCTCGGCTCGATCCCGTTTGGCATCGTGCTGGCGCGGATTATGGGGCTTGGCAATCTGCGTGACATCGGATCCGGCAACATCGGTGCCACCAACGTTTTGCGGACTGGCAACAAACTGGCGGCGGCGCTGACATTGGTGCTGGACGGGGCCAAAGGGGCCGTGGCCGTGTTGCTTGCGCGGCAGTTTGCCGGGCCGGATGCCGTTCAAATCGCAGCCTTGGCCGCGTTTATTGGTCATTGCTATCCGATCTGGCTTGGCTTTCGGGGTGGCAAGGGTATGGCGACATTTCTGGGGGTATGGCTGGCATTGGCATGGCCCGTCGGACTGGCCTGTTGCGCAACCTGGCTGGCGGCGGCGGCAGTTTCGCGGATGTCTTCGGTCGGTTCACTGACGGCGGCTGCATTTTCGACTGCATGGGCCGTGCTCTTCGGCTATGGCACAGCATTGATTTTGGGCATTGCGCTGACACTGATGATGTACTGGCGACACCGCGAGAACATCAGTCGCATCAAGGCAGGCACTGAATCAAAGATTGGTCAGAAAAGCGACATGTGAATGTAGGGTGGGTGATAACCCACGCACCACCCTACCCGTTTAATAGCTATAGTCGCGGAATATATGTGTCAGATCACCGTTCCAGTCACCATGATAGCGATCAAGCAATTCGTCCGCCGGAACCTTCCCGCTTTCCAGGCTGTCCTTTAGCGCATTCAGAAAATGGCTCTCATCCGGCACCAAACCACCGGCACCGGGAAATGCCCGTGCCTTTAGGCCGCTTTCAGCAATCGCGACAACTTCACGTGCCAGATCGTGCATTTTGATACCACCAACTTGCGCCTGCAGCCCATCCACACTTGCCGCGACCCGCAATTCCTCGCGCGTTTCGGCATCCCAGCCTTTGGCCAGATCCCAAGCTGCGTCCAACGCACCCTGATCATACATCAGCCCGACCCAGAATGCCGGCAGCGCACACAGACGCCGCCAAGGGCCACCATCCGCACCACGCATTTCGATGAACTGTTTCACGCGCGCTTCCGGGAATACGGTGGTCAGGTGATCGGCCCAATCACTTAATGTTGGCTTTTCGCCCGGCAGGGCAGGCAATTCGCCTTTCAGGAAGTCACGAAATGACATGCCCAGGGCGTTGATATATTCACCATCGCGATAGACAAAATACATTGGCACATTGAGCACATATTCCGTCCACGCCTCAAACCCGAAACCTTCATCAAACACAAATGGAATCATACCGGTGCGGTCGTCATCCAGGTGCCGCCAGACCCGTGACCGCCAGCTTTTGTGGCCATTTGGTTTGCCCTCAAAGAATGGCGAGTTTGCAAACAGGGCGGTGGCAACAGGTTGCAGCGCAATAGCGACGCGCATTTTCTGCACCATGTCGGCCTCAGAGCCGAAATCAAGGTTGACCTGCACCGTGCAGGTGCGCCGCATCATCGTGGTTCCGGACGTTCCGACGCGTTGCATATAGTCATCCATCAACCGATAGCGGCCTTTGGGCATCAGCGGCATTTCTTCGTGTTGCCAGATCGGAGCGGCACCAAGACCGATGAAACCAACACCTAATTCGTCAGCAACGTCTTTGACTTCTCGCAGGTGCACGTTCACCTCGTCACAGGTTTCGTGGATGGTTTCCAGCGGAGCCCCGGACAATTCCAAAGCTCCACCAGGTTCCAGCGACACGTTCGCGCCGTCTTTGTTCAGGCCGATCAGCTTGCCACCTTCGACCACTGGCGCCCAGTCAAACCGGTCCCGCAGCCCGCTTAGAACGGCTTCGATTGAGTGCTCGCCTGCATAGGGCAACGGCTTTAATGTGTCTTTGCAATAGCCGAACTTTTCATGCTCGGTCCCGATGCGCCAATCGGCTTTGGGCTTGCACCCGTCTGCCAGGTATTGAACCATTTGTTCGTGCCGTTCGATTGGCCCGCCACCGGTTTGGGGAATGGACATTTAGGGCGCTCCGAGTTTGTTAATTTGTAGAATTTCAGAAGTGGTGTGAAATGTCGGGACTGTCAATGCAACCTCTGCAATGATGCACGGTCCGGGTGACGTTGCCAGATCACGACCGGGTGATCGCTGTTTGCGTGCATGGTGGTCAGCATGCGTTGGGTACGCAAACCTGGCAATGCAGCAAAGACATCAAACAGCGCCTCAGCACCGTCGGCGTTGACCGGGATTTGCAAAGTTGGCTGGCCTTGAGACATTAACATCCAGTGGGCAGGTTTGGCCGTGGGGTCATAAATCAACTGTTCAAGGTCAGGCAACGCGACCGCACCACCAGAAAGTGGTCCGAAATAGATAATCTGGCCTTCGTCCACTTGTACTGTTCCCGGCCCCTGCCCAGAGCGACGAAACCGCGTACGCTGAAAACCAACGATCAAAAGCGCCAGACCAGCCGCGGCAACCGGCCAGCCTACCCAACCAAGCAATCCAGCGGGACCGACAATCATAAATAGTCCAAGCAAGACGACCGCTCCACCGATCAACACTTCGCGCCAGCGGGTCAAGGCAGCCTGTGCATCGGGACGAATAAAGCTCATCTCCAGTCGCCCAGTTTCTGTTGCCACAGCGTCATCGCTGCGACGGCGGCAGTGTCAGCACGCAGGATACGCGGACCAAGGCTTACCGACTGGGCAAACTCCAGACCGCGCAGTCGCGTGCGTTCGCGCTTGGAAAATCCGCCCTCAGGGCCAATCAATATCGCCCAACCACCATCAGCGAGGATGCCCGTCAGGGCAGAAGAGCGGCCCACTTTTTCCTCGTCACAAAACATTAGCTTTCTTCCCGTGGGCCAATCCGCAAGCACCCGGTCCAGCTTTTGCAATCCGGTAACCTCAGGTACAAACGTGCCACCACATTGTTCCGCCGCTTCAACCGCATGCGCCTGCAACCGGTTCTGCCGGATACGTTCCGCATTGGTGAATTCGGTTTGCACCGGTACGATCCGGGCGGCGCCCATCTCGGCGGCTTTTTCCACAATGAAATCAGTGCGTGCCTTTTTTATTGGGGCAAACAGCAACCACAGGTCCGGCGGCATCTGCAATGGTCTGGTCTGTGTCTGAACCAACAATTCACCGCCGCGTTTGCCGACCACAACAACACTTGCCATCCATTCGCCGTCACGCCCGTTAAACAGCAATACCGACGTCCCAACCGCCAGCCGCATCACCCCAAACAGGTAATGCGCCTGATCCCGGTCCAAAGGAACCGATTGCTCTTTACCCAAAGGGTGATCTACAAAAAGCCTGATCTTTGCACTCATGGAATACGATATATGCAAGGCGATGGCCCAACACCAGAGACTACTCCTGACAAATCATACGATGGTCAGGTCGCAGACGCCGTGGACAATAATTGGGTCGACCGCTATGCGCCCGCCTTTAGTCGCCCCTATCTACGCCTTAGCCGGGCAGATCGCCCCATCGGCACATGGTTGTTGCTGATCCCGTGTTGGTGGGGGCTTGCGCTGGCAATCATCTATGATGGCCAGCCTGTATGGGAGGACGCCTGGATCGCTATTGGATGCGCTTTGGGCGCTTGGCTGATGCGTGGAGCGGGCTGTACCTGGAACGACATCACTGACCGCGACATTGACACCCAAGTTGAACGCACCCGCTCGCGCCCGATCCCGTCAGGGCAGGTTTCTGTGCGACAGGCCGCCGTTTGGATGGTGATTCAGGCGTTGTTGGCCCTGTGCATTCTGCTGACTTTTAACCGGGCCGCAATTGCTCTTGGGGTTCTGTCGTTGCTGCCGCTTGCGATTTATCCTTTTGCCAAACGGTTTACCTGGTGGCCGCAGGTTTTCCTTGGCATCGCATTCAATTGGGGCGCTTTGCTGGCCTGGACAGCCCATACCGGGGCACTGCAACTGCCTGCTGTTATTTTATATTTCGCCGGAATCTCGTGGACGCTGTTCTATGACACCATCTACGCCCATCAGGACACCGAAGATGACGCGCTGATTGGCGTCAAATCAACTGCCCGCCTGTTCGGCACGGACACAGTACCCTGGCTCAAATACTTTCTGGTCGGAACCGTCGGCCTGATGGGCTATGCCGTCATCGAAGCCGCTTTGCCTCAGGGCAATATCCTGACAATGGTGCTCGCGCTGGCGGGACCCTGGGCAATGGGGTGGCATATGGCCTGGCAATTGCGCGGCTTTGACGCCGAAGACAGCAGCAAAATGCTGCAATTGTTCCGAGCCAACCGCGACACCGGCCTTATTCCGCTTATCTTATTTGCTGCGGCGTTAATGGCCTGATTGAACCCGGACGTCACACGTCGTAAGAAGCCCCAAACCAAAGGATTCCCACTAATTTGTCTATGCGCCTGTCTTTCCTGTTTATCGTCGGATTTACTTTTTTGATGGCCGCTGCCTTGTGCATCGTTGCCGCCGGTTTTGCTGTACGCGCTGTCGAGGATAACACTGAAATCAGCGTTCGGCAGGCATTGGATCAAAACACGCTCGACTGGGCCGAGGTTCAGGCCGACGGGCTTCGGGTCGAACTTACTGGCACCGCCCTAAACGAAGCGTTGCGGTTTCGCGCCCTGAGCGTTGTTGGTGAAACTGTGGACGCGGCCCGGATCATCGACAACATTGATGTGACCCCCACAGCTGCACTTGCAGCACCGCGGTTCTCGGCTGAAATATTACGCAATGAAAGCGGTATTTCCATCATCGGCCTGATCCCGGCGGAAACAGATCAAACTAAGCTGATTGCTGACCTGAATGCACTGTCCAAGACGCATCAAGTCACTGATCTTTTGGAATCAGCTGACTATCTAGTGCCCAAGGGTTGGAGTGATGCGCTTGATTTTGCGGTGGTTGCACTGTCGCACCTGCCTCGGTCCAAGATTTCAGTCGAACCTGGCCACGTCAGAATAACCGCCGTATCCAACAGTATCGAGGCGAAAGTCGAGCTTGAGACAAAGTTGACTCGCCGAGCGCCACCTGGTCTGCGTATGTCCTTAAACATTGCAGCACCGCGCCCGGTGATTACGCCGTTTACCCTGCGCTATATCATTGATGATTCTGGCGGGCGGTTTGATGCCTGTTCAGCCGAAACCGAGCTATCACGGGATCGCATTCTTGAAGCCGCCAAACAAGTCGGCCTGATGGGATCAGCCAATTGTACCGTTGGTATGGGGGTTCCATCCACAAAATGGGCAACTGCAGCTACTTTGACGATTCGGGCGCTTGGCGAATTGGGACAAGGGTCCGTCACCATTGCTGATGCTGACATTACGCTTGTGGCAAAAGCGGGAACCAATCACGCTCTGTTTGATCGCATTGTCGGTGAGCTGGATTCTGCGTTGCCCGAAGTATTTGCACTGCATGCCATTTTACCCGAACCCAAAAACACAGAAGATATCGGCCCCTCGGAATTCTCAGCGACGCTTAGCCCGGAAGGGTTGGTGCAATTGCGCGGTCGCCTGACGGATAACAGCCTGCGCCATATGGTGGACAGCTATGCCAAATCCCGGTTTGGAACTAACAATGTCTATACTGCCACACGCAATGTGTCTGAACTGCCAGCCGATTGGCCAGTGCGAGTGTTGGCCGGGCTGGAGGCCTTGTCGATGTTGACGCGCGGCGTTGTCACCGTCACGACTGACAACGTGTCCGTCCGCGGCAGCAGTATGTTTGAAAACACCCGCGCCGAGATGTCCGGGCTGTTGGCGAACAAACTAGGCCAGAACGCTCCTTATGAATTGGAGATCACTTACGTTGCGCCACCAGATCCAGTGGATTTGGCACCGAAACCCGAAGTCTGTGAGGCTGAAATTGCGGCGTTGCAGGAACAGGCCAAGATCACCTTTGAACCAGGGTCTGCAACCATTACGTCTGCGTCCCTGGACACTTTGAACGCGATTGCTGATATCCTGGATAAATGCGGAGAAATCCGCCTGGAAATTCAGGGGCACACCGATAGTCAGGGCCGTGAAGTCATGAACCAGCAACTTAGCCAGGGACGCGCGCAATCGGTTCTGAACCAGCTACGGGCGCGCCGTGTTCTGACTTCGACTTATGTGGCGAACGGATATGGTGAAACACAGCCGATTGCCGACAATAACACCGAAGAAGGGCGCGAAGCCAATCGTCGCATCGAATTCCGCCTGATCCGGTCCAGGGATGAGGCGCCTTCCGAAGCGGCCGACGAGAAATTAACGGATGAGACCGCGACCGAAGAGACATCCGGAGAAGGAACAGAAAATGAGCAGAACTGAGTTCATCCTGAGCACCGCAATCATCCTGTTTGTCGCCTTCATGATGGGCTGGTTTGCCAATTGGCTGGTACACCGCCTTAGCCGCGTCAGACAAAGCGATGTGGCCGATTTGGACCGGATGAGCCAGGAATTGCACGAGGCCGAAGAGACCCGTGATCAGGCGATTACCTATTTACAGCAACGCGAGGCGGAACTGTCCAATCAGTTGATCCAGACCGAAGCAGAGCTGAA
>PIVL01000382.1 GCA_003354145.1 Paracoccaceae bacterium | reverse complement strand
GATGATCTTGCCTTTTTGCTTCTTGCGGATCTGCGCAGTGAAGCTCGATTTGCCATTGGTCTTTTGGCGTTCTGTGATAGTTCCCATAAGAGTTCCTTTCAGTCACGGGTTTTCCATGGCCGGGACATCTGATCGTTTGAATTTTTCGGAAGCGGGTTTGATTGGGGTTGAAACTCAAACCGGGGGTGATCGGGCTGAATGTGGGAAAATCGAGGGAGTAGGGAAGTGGCCCAGCAGTGCCTGATTTGGGGTGCTGGAACTCGGGCGGAAAAAAGTGCTACACGGCGCCGTCGGTGCTACATGCTGTAGCACTGCACTCAAAAACGGGGCTAAATCAGGCCGAAACGGGGAAAACGCGCAAAATGGAGAATCCAAAAAACCAAGAGAAAACAGGGTTTTCCGACGTGCGACGTGCTGCACGCCTATCCATTGCGCCCATGATGGATTGGACGGATCGCCACTGCCGGTATTTCCACCGCATGTTGAGTAAAAAGACGCTGCTTTATACCGAAATGGTGACGGCTCCAGCCCTTGTGCGGGGAGGGGCGCTGCATTTGCTGGCGTTCAGTGAACAAGAACATCCAATTGCCCTTCAGCTTGGCGGCTCAGATCCGCAAGAGTTGGCTAAAGCGGCGCGTTTGGGCGAAGAGGCCGGATATGACGAGATTAACCTGAATGTCGGCTGCCCGTCAGATCGCGTGCAATCCGGCAGTTTCGGCGCAGTCCTCATGCATCAGCCGGGTCTGGTGGCAGACTGCGTGACCGCAATGCAGGACGCGGTCAATGTTGAGGTGACGGTGAAATGCCGGATCGGAGTGGATGATCAGGATCCCGAAATAGTGTTGCCTGACTTTCTGAACCAGATCAGACGGGCAGGGTGCAAACGCGTCATCATCCACGCGCGCAAGGCTTGGCTTCAGGGGCTTAGCCCAAAAGAAAACCGCGATATCCCTCCGCTGGATTACAACCTGGTGTTACAAATGAAATCGCAGTTTCCCGATCTGCATATCTCAATCAATGGCGGCATTACATCGCTGGAACAAACGCGGGCGTTTCTGGACGCGGGGTTGGACGGAGTGATGATCGGGCGCGCGGCCTACCATGATCCGGCTAGGATTCTCAGCGCTGCAGACACGACGATATTTGGAACGGGAACTGCACGTGATCCGGTGGATATCGTTCACGAAATGCTGCCATATATCGACAACCATCTGACTTCAGGAGGGCGGTTACACCAGATAAGTCGCCACATGCTAGGCCTGTTTTCAGGACGCCCCGGCGCGCGCGCATGGCGGCGTACACTGTCCGAAGGGGCGCATAAGCCTGATGCCGGTTCGGATTTGCTGTTGCTGGCATTGGTGCAGATACCAAGCGATCAAGATGTCAAAGTGGGATGAGTTTCTGGCGCAAGGCTGGTTAAGCTTTGCGTATGATGCTGATCTGGCAGAGTGGGCGATCCATGCGTTTCGAGCCGGGCAAAAGGCGATGACTGATCCGAACAACGCGCATTGGCATCAATGCGAAGGTACCTGGTTTGTTGGAGTTGACGCTTTAAACAATGACTCAGTGGGGCGGGTTGATGGCTCGCAACCGCTTGCCGGTAACGCAATTCAGTTCATCGAAACTCATATCGGCCCGTTGCCACCGCTACACCGTGCGCAACTTTCAGTGATCAAACCGGGCTATCCCCGCCCCAGATCGGGTGAATCCGATGCCGCCTTTGGATACCGGCAACACCGGGATGCGGCGCATATTGACGGTTTGCTGGCAACAGGCTCAAACCGGCGACGCAAAATCCGCGAGCCACACAGCTTTGTTCTGGGTCTGCCCCTGAACAAGGCAAGTGCCGATGCTGCCCCTTTGGTAGTTTGGCAAGGCAGCCATCACATCATTCGGGCAGCATTCACAGCTGCGCTTGCGGATCGCGACCCCGTTACATGGCCCGAAGTGGACATCACGGATGCATACACATCGGCTCGTCGCACTGTTTTTGAAACTTGCCCGCGGATAACTTTGCCAACCCAACCCGGAGAAGCCACGCTATTGCACCGCTTGACACTTCACGGTGTTGCCCCTTGGTCCAGCACGGCAACAGCTGACAAAGATGGACGTATGATCGCATACTTTCGCCCGGAAATGACATCAATCACCGACTGGCTAAACGCACCATAATCCAAATTCTTCTCGTCAAAAATACTCTCGCCGAAGGCATCGCGTTTCTGAAAGAAACGCAAAACATCAAATGATCCAGACTGGATCACGATTGGATTAATCCCGGCGCTTTAAACGCGCTGCCCGACCGCCGCGCCGCTTGGTCAACCTTGATCCGCGCGCAGACAGATCGTCCATCACTCCAGCCCGTTCTTCAGCAGTCATCCGCGACCAACGCGAAATCTCATCAATCGAGCGATAACAGCCAGTGCAAATCCGTTCGGTCGGGTGCACCACACAAATCTGAATACAGGGCGAGTCAATCTCATTCCTTGACCAGACAGGTTTATCCACCATCAACCACCCTCGCGCTGCATAAAGCGCAACCGATCCAGCGCCCCTTGCAGGATATACCCGGCGGCAACATGATCAATCACCTCGCCGCGACGTTTGCGTGACGTATCCGCCTCAAGCAGTGCCTTTTCTGCCGCAACCGTGCTTAACCGTTCATCCCAAAACCCTATCGGGGCTTCAGTCAGACGCGCCAGATTGCGTGCGAATGCTCGGGTTGACTGACAGCGAGGGCCTTCCGAGCCATCCATATTACGCGGCAGCCCCAACACGATGCCACCAATCCGACGCTCTGCCATAATCGCCAAAAGCCGCTCTGCATCTAACGTGAATTTGCGCCGCCGGATGGTCTCAAGCGGGCTGGCCACAGCCCCAATCCGGTCTGAAACAGCCACACCAATGGTCTTTTCTCCAAGATCAAGGCCTACCAGTGCCGACATCGGCGCAACTGCCCTGGCGAACTCTTCAATCTCGTCATAGATCATTGCAAAATCCCGATCTGACGCGCCGCTGCGGTCACTTCGTTCAGATCAGCCTGATCCCCGGAAAACACTTCAATCGCATTGTCATAAATCGCCCTTGCTTGATCGGTCTCGCCAAGAACCCCAAGGGCGCGGATCAGTCGTGCCCATTCTGCGGGTGGGCCACCTTCGGTTGCCAAACGATCTGACAATTGCGCGACCATACCCCGGATCATCTCCATCCTGTCGGCTTCGCTCATTTCACTGGCAGCGGCGACATCCCCGGCAGTTGGTCCGGCCAGCGGAGTACTGACGTCCGGCAGCTGATATTCAACACCAGCAAGATACGCCATATCGCCAATTTGTGCCCGGATTGGTGCGATCCAAGGCGCGTTGGGCGGCCCTTCACGCAGCAATTGCTCCCAAACCCGAAATGTCACATCCGGTCGTCCGGTCTGGCTCATCATCAGACCCCAATAGTACCGTGCTGCACCGTTGCGCGGTTCCAGCTGAAAAGTCTTGTCCAGCGCAATTTCGGCTTCGGGCGAAACGTATCCTCCGGCCGCCAGAATCATCAAATCGGCAAGGTTGAAATAATCATCCGCCGTCGCTGCATTTGCCTTCAGCTCCAACACCTTTTGCTGTGCTTGATATGCAGCAACAAAATTGCCAACCCGCGCCTCGTACTGTGCCAGTAAAACCTGCCCCTGCAGATCATCGGGCCGCTTGGCCACGGTCTGGCGCAGTTGTTCAATTAGCTCGAGGTATTCCGCCTCCAGCGTTGGCAATGGGGGTTGTGGTGGCAGGCTCTCCTCGGCCACTTGCTGTGAGGGGCGGTT
>PIVL01000825.1 GCA_003354145.1 Paracoccaceae bacterium | reverse complement strand
GATCAAGCCACTCACCATTCTTTCATCGGCGCCGCTTCCTATCATCGTGCAGTTCAGTACGAACAATTTCTGAGCAATCTTCGAAAATCTCTTCGATTCGAAGTTCAAACAGTCGCGCGGGTATTGCCAAGTTGTTCTCTCGTTTTGATCCCGCTAAATGAACCTTATGAAAATTCCGACCAATATGCTGCGCCTAAAAGGCTTTCGCTATCCTCGTGAAATTATTGCTTACGCAGTCTGGGCTTACCATCGCTTTGCGTTGAGCACGGCCGACGCTGAAGACCTGTTGGCAGAACGGGGCGTGATTATCAGCCGTGAAGCAATCCGGCTTTGGGTCAATCGGTTTGGTAAGCATTTCGCAAATTGCATCCGTAGGGACCGCCCGCGACCGAACGATAAGTGGCATTTGGATGAGGTCGTGATTACGATCCGTGGCAAGAAGCACTGGCTGTGGCGGGCGATTGATGCAAATGGGGATGTGCTTGATATTCTGGTGCAAACTCGCCGAAATGCCAAAGCAGCAAAGCGATTTTTCCAAAGATTGGTTGCCCGGTTTGGTGAACCAAGGGTCGTGATCACCGATAAATTGCGAAGCTACATCAAGCCGATCAAAACATTGGCGTCGGACGCTGACCACCGTGCCCACAAAGGTCTAAACAACGCAATTGAAGTATCGCACCGACCGACCCGAAAACGAGAGAAAATAATGGGCCGTTTCAAATCCCATCGACAAGCTCAACGGTTCTTATCTGCGCATGACCAGGTCAACTTGATCTTTCGTCCCCGCCGCTACCAACTCACCGCAACCTCATACCGTCACGCCCGCAACGACGCATTCAGCCTCTGGGCTGACTACACCGCCGAAATGGCGGCATGATCCGACCTTTGGCCATTCTTCGCAATCGGCGGCAAACAACTTGGCAATACC
>PIVL01000074.1 GCA_003354145.1 Paracoccaceae bacterium | reverse complement strand
ATGAAACATCTATACCGCGTTCCAGAAACATCTCTTCCACCTCGCGAAAGCTGAGATTGAACCGGCAATACAGCCAGACCCCGTGGGTGATGATTTCAGGTGGAAAACGGTGACGTTTATAGCTGATCGATCGCGTGCTCATCCGAAATCCATATTGGGAAAAGCCAGGTAGAGCAAATGGAGACAGTTAACGTGACAACACCGCTGAAATGTTTTTTGACAACGGCATCGTTTGCGCATATTGGATATAACAAATTTGTTGTAATATATTTTCTGGGACGCGATTGCAAATGACCCACTCACAACCCAGCAACGTTGTGATCGGCTATGTTGGGGCACATGGGCTCGCACAGTTGTTGTTCTGGAGTGCGTTTTATTATTTGCTACCGGCCCTTTCAGCCCAGATCGCTTTTGAAACTGGCTGGCCAGTTCTGCATATTTCAACCACATACACACTGGCATTTTTGCTGTGGGCGGTTTGTGCGCCGATGGTCGGGTTTTGGATTGACGCTGGACATGGTGCCAAAGTCATCCGGAGTGGGGCCATCGCCGGAATCGTCCTGATGATCGGCCTGTCACAGACGTCTAGTAAGATGATGTTCAGTTTTTTGGTTATTCTGCTGGGTGCTTGCATGGCCGCGACACTCTATGATCCGTGTTTTGCGCTGATGATGCGGCGGCTGAAACACGCCGGTGCGAATGCGGTTGCGACCGTGACTCTCATTGCCGGATTTGCAACGCTCCTCACATTTCCTTTGGTGTTTGCATTGGCATCGGTCGTGACGTGGCAATACGCTGTGCTGGCCTTTGCGGTGCTGGCGGGTATTGGCGTTTTCCTGTTGCCTGCCGAAATGGAAACAGCGCCCGGCGCTCGACACCAACACACGAAGATGCCGTCAGGAAAAGGCCCCACACTGATCGCGCTGTCGTTTGGGCTTGTGATGATGGGGCACGCAATTATGTTGTTTCTGTTGCCTGTAGCTTTGGCTCGCTCACACAATGACTCAAATGTAGCATTGCTTGCGCTGGCAATTCTGGGTCCCGCCCAGATTGCCGGGCGGATTGCATGGAAATACTATGGCGTGTCGTTCAGGCCGCAAAATTTTGCAATTGTGATGTTCGCTTGTTTGTGTCTGCCTGCAACGCTCCTGTTGGTGTTCGGTACGACTCCCTTCGTTGTTTACGCGGCCCTTGTCATTCAGGGCGCTTGTTACGGAGTTCATACAATTTTGCGACCCGATCTGGCGCAACGCTATCTGCAACCATCGCATTTGGGGCGCGGATTGGGGGCGATTGCGATGGTCGGATTGCTGATGATGGCCATTGGCCCGGCCGTTGGCGGAGTAATCTGGACGGTTGCAGGAATGTCCGGCTTGATGAGTGCGATTCTGATATTGAACATATCTGCACTCTTGCTTGGTGTGATCTTACGCGGAACCGTACCGAAGGGGGCAACGGTTTGATTTCTCAGGTAGCATTTGCAGGAGGTTCCATGACGCCGTTTAACCGGCGCAAGGACGGAAGTTCGTTTCGGGACTGGGCGCGCGTGGCCGTTCAAGGCGCATTGGATGATGCGGGACTGGAAGCGGCAGATATCGACGCATTGATTGTCGCCTCTGAAAGCGATTTTTTCACGCTGCAGCTGAACCCCGCTGCGTTGCTTGCGGATGAATGCGGTCTGATCGGTGTTGCTGCCAAGCGAGTCGAAGGTGGTGGCGCGTCAGGCCACGTGGCAGTGCACGCAGGCGTTGCCGAAGTGGCCAGCAGTATGGCACGCCGTGTTCTGGTTTTGGGGGTTGAGCCGTCAGCGTCACACCTGAAAGGCGCGGATGTTGGCGCTTTATATAGCCTGTCATTTGATGCCTGGACCGATGGGATGACGGGGATTGAATCAACGTCGCTTTACGCATTGTCTGCTCAGGCGTTTATGGCGCGCACGGGGGCAAGCGCTGATGATTTCGCGGCGATTGCGGTGCGCAACAGAACAAATGCCAAGGCCAATCCCAATGCGCATTTGCCATTGGATATCTCGGTCGAGGATGTCGCTGCCTCTCCGGTGGTGGCCTCGCCCTACCGGCGGCTGGATTGTTCCCCGTTAAGTGACGGGGCCGCCGCGATTATTCTGGCCCGAGCCGATGACCTTCCTGCACGGACACAAGACAGAGTGCGGTTTCGTGCTGTGGTCAGTGCAGTTGATACGGTGCGTTTGGGAGAGCGGCGTGATCCCGGTTTCTTCGAAGGCAAACAACGTGCTGCCCAGCGTGCCTATTCCTACGCGGGAATTTCGGCGACTGATATCGGTCTGGCAGAGGTATACGATAGCTATTCCGGTGCCCAGCTTCAGGCGCTTGAAGCTTTGGGGCTGGGGCACGGTTTAACGCTTGCGGCTGAACGTGACGGAGTGTTTGCGGCGAATGGCGCGCTGCCGGTGAACCTGTCGGGTGGTTTGTTGGGGCAGGGGGCGCCGGTCGGTGCGACCGGTGTGGCGCAGGTTTTGGCCGCCGCCTTGCAACTGGAAGGCCGATATTTCGGGCTGCAGGCGCAGAACGTGCCTCGTTTCGCGCTTGTCGATACGCATGGTGGTATCGCCACCCTTAACGCCATCAGCATTCTGGAGGCTCCGTGAAATACCAAATGAACTTGGATTACTCAATCCCGCCGGGTGATCTGGCACCCTATTTTGAGGCGCTGCAGGACGGCAAAGCTTTGGCAAGCGAATGCAACGGATGCGGCAATGTGGCCTTTCCTGCACGCATGCAATGCGGTGCCTGCTGCAACAGTGACATAAAATGGAAACCGCTCAATGGTACCGCGCGCGTCCTGTTTCGTACAGATGGGGGCAGTGGCAGCTTTGCTTTGGTAAAATTCGACGGGGCGGACACCCACTGTACCGTCGGTCTGATCAATCCGGAACGAAATACGACGTTTGGCAAACTGGCTGCACCACAGGGGGATGCGCCTGGTCTATGGCTGGCATTGGCTGAAGAAAAGTTAGGGGAAAGACGATGAACGTGGAACTATTTGAATCCTGGACGGGTGATGATTTGGCTGAAATCGGTCTGGCGCGCCGCGAGGGTTCGATAGAGATCGACATCCTGCACGATGCCAACATCTATCATATGACGGTTGGCGCGCAAATCAAAGCGGGGCGGCATGATGCTCCTGCAATGATCTTTGAAGCCGCTGATGGCACGGTGAAACGCTGGAGCTTTGGCGAGATTGACGCGCAGGCGACGGCCCTTGCCGCTGATTTGCGCGCGCGTGGCTATGGGCGCGGGGATCTGATTGGATTGCATACAGGGATGCGCCCAGAAACCGCGATTGCGCATATGGCTGTGTGCAAACTGGGGGCTACGGCCGTTACATTGTCACAGCTCTACGGCCCTGATGCATTGGCGCATGCGTTGAACCACTGTCAGGCCCGGTGCCTGCTCAGTACTGAAGCAGCCTGGGCTCCGCTGCGCGCTGAGGCGACCGGATTGTTCCCCTATCTCAAGGACATTCTGGTTAGTGACGCGGACGGAGAAGAACCGGACTTGAAGGAAATACTGTCCAAACCTGTACCCGCTGATTTTGAGCCACATTACACTGGTGCTGATGATGCGGCATTATTGATGTATACGTCAGGGTCTACCGGTATGCCCAAGGGCATCTTGCACGGACATCGCGTGCTGGCGTCCTACCGCCCGTCAATCAGCCTGTTTTTCAATCTGTCGATGGATGACGAGGATGCAGTGTTCTGGTCACCGTCCGACTGGGCATGGGTTGGCGGACTTCTGGACATGCTTTTTCCCGCGTGGCTTGCCGGACGTCCTGTTGTCACGTCAGAAGCCCGTTTCAAGGCGGCCTGGGTTTATGACTTCATGACCCGCCACAAGGTCACCCATACGTTTTTGGCACCGACCGCGATCAAGCGATTGGCCGAAACGGCGGAGCCACGGGCGGAATTTGATCTGTCTTTGCGGGTGATCTGCACTGGCGGCGAGGCGCTGGCCGCTGAAACTCTGGCATGGGCGGAAAATAAGTTGGGCGTGGTCTGCAACGAATTTTATGGCATGACTGAAGTAAACCACCTGATCGGCAACTGTGCGGCGCTTTACCCAAGGCGGCCCGGCTCGATGGGAATCGCCTATCCCGGTCATGACGTTCGGTTGGTGGATGACGCCGGTAACGATGTCGCCGTTGGCGAACAGGGTGAAATCGTCACGCCAGCCACGTCCCCCACACGGTATTTGGGTTATCTGAGAAATGCGGAAAAAGATGCCGAACTTCGGTTGGGTGACCTTATGCGAACCCACGATCTGGCGGTGCGGGATGCAGATGGCTATTTCTGGTACAAAGGACGCTCGGATGACCTGATCAAATCGTCGGGTTTTCGCATCGGACCTGCTGAGATCGAAGACTGCCTGCTGGCTCATCCTGCTGTCGCAGAGGTCGGCGTGATCGGTAAACCGGACCCCGATCGTGGCAGCATCGTCAAAGCGTTTATCCGGCTAAGGGTTGGGTTTACCGGGGATGATGCGCTGTCTGCTGATTTGAAGACCCATGTGCGTGACCGATTGGCCCCTTACAAAGCGCCGCGAGAAATCGCCTTTGTTGAAGATTTTGAGATGACATCGTCAGGCAAAATCAACCGGCGGGCGCTGAGGGCCAGCGAGAGCACATGAGAAGGTAGTTGACCTGTCTGATTTGTTAATACTAATATATCCTAACAAGTTTTTTGAATGATCGGAGGGGGGAAGATGAAATTTGGAATCCATGCAGGCCTTTGGATGAAAACCTGGGCCGACGATCCGACGCCGATTTTCAAGACTGCGGCAGACATCGGATTTGACGGTGTCGAATTGTCTTTGTTGGGCATCGGTACTGACCGGGCCGAAATAATCGGCAAGCAAGCTGCCGATTGCGGATTGGAATTGACCTGTTCAACCGGGCTGGGTCCAGAGGCAGACCCGACCTCGCCGGATGCAAATGTTCGCGCCAATGCCGTAGCAGTTTTGACCGAAGCCATCAAAATCACTGAAATGCTGGGGGCACATGGTCTGGCAGGCGTCGTGGCCGCACCCTGGGGTGTTTTTGACCCGGCGAACAAAGCTGCGCGTGCGAAACGGGCGGCACAGACACTGGGCGGGCTGGACGGAGTCTTGAGGGATACGGGCGTAACACTCGGCATCGAAGCACTGAACAGGTTCGAGAGCGATCTGACCTCGACCGCCGCAGAAACTTGCGCCATTGCGCAGGCAACGGGATCTGAACATATCGGTGTTCTGCTCGACAGTTTTCATATGAACATCGAGGAAAAGGAGCCAGCTGCGGCATTGCGGGCCGCGGGCGATACGTTGGTACATTACCATGTGTCCGACAATGATCGTGGTGTGCCGGGCAGTGGGCACTACGATTTCGCGGCCGACGCAGCAGCTCTGCGTGATATCGGCTATGATGGCTGGGTTGTGGCCGAAATGTTTGTGATGGCCGGGAACCCGGCCAGTACCGATCTGAACATTTGGCGCAATATTGAACCCGATCCGACGCAGGCCGCTGTCCAAACGCTGAAATATATGACGGAGGTTTTTGGCCATGTCAGCTGAGCCGTTCTTTACCCACCTGCATGAGACATTTGCCGACCAGATGGCGCATCTGAATGCGCTGGACGCTGCTGTTGGAGATGGTGATCACGGTTCAACCATGGTGCGCGGTTTGACCAAGGCAGTCGCCGCCGAAAATGGTCGCCGCGCCAAGGCGTTCATGCGCGCCTCGGGCGGGGCGTCGGGCACGTTGTTCGGACTGATCCTGATCGCAATAGAGGCGCACCTGGAAAGTGGCGCGGATTTGGCTGAGGGTTTGCAAACCGCTTGCGATAGAATTTGTGACCTGGGTGAAGTCAAAGTCGGCGACAAAAGCATGATTGATGCGCTGGCCCCGGCCGTTGCGGCGCTGCAAGACGGTGATTTGACGTCCGCAATTTCCGCCGCTGCCGCTGGTCGGGACAGCACCAAACCGCTGGTCGCCCGTCGCGGCAGATCGCAATACGTCGAAGAAGGTGGCAAGGGTCATATCGACCCCGGCTCGGTATCGGTTGTGATCTTCCTTGAAACATTGGCTGACGCGGGGGCCACCGCATGAAAAAACTGTTTAACACTGCCGAGACGATGGTTGACGATATGCTGGACGGTTTCGTCAGTGCCTACCCACAAGTCAAACGGGGCAAAAACGATCCGCGTGTGATCGTGCGAGACAGCAACACAAAGAACGCCGATGAAAAGGTGACGCTGCTGATCGGCAATGGCTCTGGCCATGAACCCATTGCGATGGGCTTTGTCGGGCAGGGGGTGCTGGACGCCAACGTGGTGGGCGATGTGTTTGCCGCGCCCTCGGCAGACCTGATCCTGGATGGGATCTCCGAGGTGTCGGGCAAGGCGGGTACGATCCTGCTGATCTCGCAACATTCAGGCGATATGATCAACGGGCGGGCGGCCACGATGATGGCGCAGGACGAAGGCATCAATGTTTTGCACCTGCCGATGTACGACGACATTTCTGCGGCCCCACCGGAACGCAGAAAAGACCGTCGTGGCGCGCCGGGTACGATCTTCATCTACAAGATTCTGGGCGCTGCTGCCGAAGAAGGCATGCCGCTGCAAGACCTGTTTGATCTGGGCGAAGTCGTTCGAGAACGCATCGTGACATTGGCCGCCGCTGTATCACCGGGCGTATCGCCCCTCACGGGTCAGCCGATGTTCAGCCTTCCGGATGACGAGATTTTCCTTGGCATGGGCGTGCATGGTGAACCCGGCGTTGGCCGTGTCAAAATAGGACCTGTGGCCGAACTGGTGGAATTGATGATCGATAAATTACTATCCGATCGCCCCATTGCCAAAGGCGGTCGCGCCTGCGTGATTATTAACGGCATGGGCGGCACCACGATGATGGAGCTACTGACCATCTGGAACGAAACCCAAACCAAACTGACCCGCCACGGAATCACTGCCATTGCGCCGATGATCGGCAGCTATGTCACCACACAGGAAATGGGTGGTTTTTCGATCTCATTGCTGGAACCAACCGACGCGATGCTGGCCTATTGGTGTGTCGCGTCTGATACACCTTCCTTCCCGCCAATCGCGTGCGACCAAAAGGATACCACATCATGAGCAAAGACATTCTGAAACTTGATGGACCGGTCTTTGGCGTTGCTGTGGATCAGGGAAGCGGGTTGGAAGCTGCAATCAAAGACGCACGTGGGTCGGCAGCACAGGATGATGACCTGTTGCACTTCAAGCGTATCGTCGTCGAAACCCTTAGCCCGGACGCGACAACCTTGTTGGTCGACGCCAGCTATGGACGCGAATTGCTTCCGCTTTACAATGCAAACTGCACCAAAATGTTGGCCTTTGAGGCAGATGTCTACAAGATTTCGGACGAGGATCGTATCACTGCATTGCCCTCCAACCTGGAGGTCTCCGATTTTCCCGATCTGGGCGCCCAAATCCTGAAATTTTTCCTCTATTACGGACCCAATGACGCCGCAGAATTGAATCAGCGCAAGTTTGATTTGGTGGCGGATATCGGTAAGCGGTGTCGCGACAACGGCGTGACATTCCTGTTTGAACCCATCGTTTATGACCGCGCGATCCCGGACGGGACTTCGGCGGAGTTTGCAAAGATAAAACCCGATCTGGTGCGCGCTGCGACACAAGACTTTGCCGGTCCTGAATTCGGTGTGGATATTCTGAAGGTCGAAATTCCGGTAAACTTCAATTTTGTCGAAGGGACTGGTACGCCGCAAATGTCACGTACCGATGCAGAGCGCGCTTTTGTTGATGCCGCCGCCGCTGCTGGGGATGTTCCGCTGTTGTATCTGAGTGCAGGCGTCACATTTGAACAGTTCCGCGATGCGTTGGCGTTTTCACGCAGCGCCGGGGTAAACCCACTTGGTTTTATGTGCGGCCGCGCAATCTGGAGCGACGCAATTGGCATATTTGGCGCGGATGGCCCGGCGGCAATGGAGCGCTGGATGCAGGTGACAGGGCGCGGCCGGCTGGCCAGGCTGAAAGAAGCGATTGCATGAAACAGAGCCACTACGAGTGCGAAATGGGCGAAGAGGCCATCGCGCTATATTGCCGGACTAAAAGTGTCTGGCTTGGATAGGAGATTTCTGATTGGATACGATCAATTGAACTTAACCATTATGTGGGACCCATGAGAGACACCTCCATCCCAAAATACCAGGCCGTTCACAACGAAATTCTGACCCGCTTGCTCGCGGGGCATTACTCCATCGGTACCCGCCTGCCGACCGAAGAATTGTTATCCAAGACATTCGACGTCAGCCGCGTCACCATCCGCAAGGCGCTGGAGTTGCTGGTGCGCGCGGGCTACCTGACGGCCAAGCAAGGTAGCGGTTATGTCGTCGCTACCCTGTCGCCGCCTTCGTCAACTTGCATGGCATCGTTTACTGACCAAGTTCTGAACGAAGGGCGCATCCCCGGTGCTAAGCTGCTGGGTGTTGAAAACCCGACTCATAACCTGCCGCCCCCGGTCAGGCAATTGTTTGATGAACCACTGGTTTTGGTCCAGCGTTTGCGCACAGTTGACAGCATGCCGCGCATGTTTACCCAGACATGGATACCGGTGCGTCTTGCTCCGAATATGTCCGCCTCGGATTTCCCGGAAACGGGGCAGGGGCAATCAATTTTGCGGATTTTCCGTCAAAACTTTGGCATTGAATGGACCACCGCATGTGAGACGCTGGATTCAGTCGTGGCAAATCAAGACATTGCGAGACAATTGGAAATCGCCCCTCAAACCCCCATCCTTTCGCAGGCCTGTACCGCCTTTGATCCCAAAGGGCAGCCGGTTTTTTTCGATCAGGTCTATCGTCAGGGGCCGATCAATTTTGATCTGTCAGGCGGCATCACCCAACAAACCAGCGCCTAACAATCGGAGTATCCCCCATGTCTTTGACGATCGGCCTTATCAATTCCTCTTTGCCCAGCTATTTCCCTCAGCGTCACGGAGTCTTCGATGCCGCGCGCGAAATGCTGGGCCGTGTTGCCAAGCAAGGTGGATACGAGATCGCCGAGGCATCAACTATCCCGATGGATGCGGAGCAGGCGCGCGCGGCAATGGGCGACGTCAAAGCAGCAGGGGCTGATTTCATCCTGCTGCTGCACGGCGGGTTTACCATGGGTGACGTTGTGCGCGAAATTGCGCAGGACGGCTTGCCTTTGGGAGTCTGGGCGACGCCAGAACCGACTTTGACTGGTGATGTGCAGCTGAACAATTTTGTGTCTTTGAACATGTCGATGTCTATCGCTCGTGGCGTGCGTGATATGGCCCGAAACCCAGTACAATGGTATCTGGGTGCGCCCGATGACGCAGACCTGATTGCGCGGTTGGAACAAACCTTGCGCGCCTTATCGGCCCGCAAGGCGCTGAACGGTGCGCGGATCGGCGTGGTGGGCGGTCTGGCACCGACATTCTACAATATGGAAGTGTCGACCGACACGTTAATGCGTGCCCTGGGCGTGTGGGTTGAACATGTCGACATGCACAAAATGACTGACCTGATGGCGGCCCAAAGTGAGGTGGATGTTGCGGCGGAACTTGCCGAAATGTCCAGCGCTGCGCAGGTAAAGGGCGTTTCAGATGCTCAAATGGCTCTGACTGCACGGGCGGTTTTGGCGCTCCGTACTATCGCGGGTGACGGCGGATTTGATGCGCTCGCGGTGTCCGATTGGCCCGCCCTTCAGGAGAGCCCCGGCATGCATCCGGGCGCTGCGTTCAGTTGGCTAGAGGAAAAGGATCAACTGCCTGTCGCGTCCGAGGGGGATGTGCTGGGTGCGGTGACACAATTGGCCGTCAAGGCGCTGACCGGGCGTGTGGGTTGCCTGCTGGATATGACTTCGCCCGATCTCGCGCGGGACCAGATATTGATGTGGCACGGGGGCGGTGGGCCGCTTCACATGGCCAAGGACGACGTCGCATGGATCAACCATCCAATGATTGGTCGAGGCACAGCTGAGGGGCCGATTTTTGGTGCCATCGCGGACTATGAGTTTGCCCATGTTCCGGTGACTGTTGTGCGCGTGGCGCGACATGGGACGGCGCAATTTGTGGTAGAAGGCGAAGTCGCCGAGGGCCCCGCGGCAGGTTTTACCGGTTGTCGCGGCTGGGTAGGTTCTTTTTCAAGCAGTAAGGGGCCGTGCACGGCAGCGGATATCGTCACAACCGTGATGGAGCAGGGGCTAGAGCATCATTTCGTTCTGGTTCCGGGCCTTGAGGCAGACGTATTCGCCGAATTCGCAGGCTGGTGCGGCATGCAGCCACTGGACGTGATCACGGCGCATTCCGGCCTGCCAAAACCACCGCAATAAAGAATCTTAACTGTTGACAGACTTGGCGAATTGACCATATTTGTATTAACAAATTGAATACTACGACTTAAGATAAGGGGGAGGTCGGCGTGACAAAAGTCCAGCTCAAAGGGGTGCGTAAGGATTTTGGTTCGTTCACTGCGATCTCGCAAATCGATCTGGATATCGAGTCCGGTGAGTTGGTCGCCTTGTTGGGGCCATCAGGTTGCGGCAAGACGACAACCCTAAGGATGATTGCCGGGTTAGAGGTGCCGACATACGGGCATATTCTGTTTGACGATGATGACGTGTCCGAGGTGCCGGTTCAGGACCGTAATGTCGGCATGGTGTTCCAGCGTTATGCGTTGTTCCCGCATATGACGGTTGAAAAGAACGTGATGTTCGGCCTCAAGGTACGCGGCACTCCAAGCGGCGAAATCAAACAGCGGCTCGAAGACATTCTTGACGTTGTGCAGCTTGAACAATTCCGCCACCGCTTTCCCGCACAGCTTTCCGGTGGTCAGATGCAACGTGTCGCCATCGCGCGCACGTTGATCACAAATCCATCCGTTCTGATGATGGATGAACCGCTTGCAAACCTTGATACAAAACTTCGTGGCGAGATGCGCCGCTTCATCCGCGAGTTGCAACAGCGGCTGGGCATCACCACCATTTTTGTAACGCACGATCAGGTCGAAGCGATGGAATTGGCCGACCGCGTTGCTGTCATCTTTGACGGAGTACTGGCGCAGTATGACACCCCGGAGGCGTTGTACCAACGACCCAACAGCGTCGAGATTGCCGACTTTATGGGGGCCAACAACATCTTTGATGCGCAGGTGAGTAACGGCGTTGCAAAAACGGCATTCGGCGACCTTCAGCTTGATACAGACACCAAGCCCGTCCGCGATGGTACCGGGCGCGTCTTGTTGCGCGGCGAAGCGATTGATTTGCTGCTTGGCGAGGGTGAGGCAAGCCAAAATGTTATCACCGGCAAGGTAACGGCGCGCGAATTCTTTGGTGCAACGGTCAACTATACAGTTGATTGCAAGGGCGAAACGATCATCGTCAACGAACAGTCCCGGCGTATGGTCGACGTGGGACAAGATGTTTGGCTGACAATTCAGCCACAGCGCATCTGGGTAATACAAGATGCTGCATAAGACCTAAATTCAACTTAATGGGAGGAAGACACATGAAAAAACTATTGATAGGCTTGTCGGTCACGGCAAGCCTGCTGTCCAATACCGTATTGGCTGAAGATGCTGACGCAGTCGCATTCCGCGAGGCGTTTCTGTCTGGAACAGCCACTTGGGAGGACGTGCAGGCACGCGCCAAAGAGGAAGGTACGGTTAACCTGTACTACTGGGGCGGTAGCGATCCGATTAACATCTGGATGGACCAGATTGCGACCGCAGGTCTGGCCGAGCTGGGTGTCAAATTGAATCCTGTACGCATTACAGGCACCAAAGATGCGATTGATCTTGTGCTGGCCGAAATGAATTCGGGCAAAGGTCTGGGCGAGGGTAGCGTGGATGCGATTTGGGTCAATGGTGAGAACTTTGCCACGCTGAAACGTCAGAACGCCTTGTTCGGTGCGTTCGCAGACAAGACGCCCAATAGTGTCAACATAGAATGGAACGCCGACGATCCACGTTCATTGTTGAATCTGCGCGATTTTGGGGTCGAAACGGGCAACGCTGAAATGCCCTGGTCAGGTGAGCAGTATGTTTGCGCCGCAAATACCAAGCGGGTTGATCGTGCCGATCTTCCGGCCACATTTGCAGAGCTCAAGTCCTATCTTGAAATCAACCCCGGCAAGTTTACCTACGTGAAACCACCGCATTATGTGGGTAATACATTTGTTCAGGCAGCGGTATATGCCCACAATCCTGATGGCACGGGCGCCGCGCCGTTCCAAAACTCAATTGGTGACGTGGGTGCCGAGGAGCTGGCGCGTTTGATCACGCCGGGTCTTGAGTACCTCAAGGCGTTGGAACCACACTTGTTGGGCGCCCAAGGTGGAAATGCGCGTTATCCCGAAGACATCGGTGCGCTTGATGGATTGTTCCTTAACGGCGAAGTCGACATGGCTTGCAAGTTCGGCCTTTATGCTGTCGCAACCGGCTTGAACAACGGCACCTATCCCGAAGGGGCAGAGGCGTTTGTTTTCCCGACGGGCAATATGATCAAGAACAAGAACTATCTTGCCATTCCGGCCAATGCACCTAACCCTGCGGCCACGCTGGTCATGGCTGACTATATGACGTCCGTCGATGCGCAGGTCACCAAGCTGAAATTCACTGGAATGCCTCCCGGTGTAGATCCTTGGAAATTGAGCGATGAGGATGTTCAGGCCCTGACCGAAGCATCCCCCGGCCTGATCGGTGTCACGCAAGCCGATCTGGACGCGAACACAGCACCTGACACTAACGCGACACTGGTGGATGTGATCGAGGCAACCTGGCTTGAATACATTGAACGCGACAGCACGGACAGCATCGACGTGATCGTCGCCCGTGCTGTTGAGAATCTGGAGAAATAGCCTCCCGATTGTGACTTGAAGAACCAAGGTCCCGGCACTGGCCGGGGCCTTGGTGGCTTACCGCTCAAAAGGACATGACATGCCCAGCCCGAAAACAACGGAATTGGCCCGCCACCGAAAGGAACGCTTGTGGATGTGGGTGCAGTTGATGCCCGTTCTGGCGGTTCTGAGTGTGCTGTTTGGCGGCGCACTGGTTTTGGCGGTGATGCAATCACTGGGATTTGCGCCATGGTTCGGCGTGAATACATTCCCCGATCTCAGCTATTTCGGAGCTCTATGGGGGAGCTGGTCGTTCTGGCAATCGCTGGGGCTGACGCTTTATTATGCAATCGTGTCCACCGGAATTGCGTTGGTGATGGGCATCCTGCTCGCGCTGGCGATGGTGCGCATTTTCCCTGGAAAGTCGCTCTATAAATACCTCTATAAGCTGCCGCTGATGATCCCGTACACGGTTGGTATCGCGCTGGCGGTGATCATGTTGGGCAACGGAGGAATGATCTCGCGGATCTTCGCCTTTGTCGGGCTGATTGGTGATCCTTCGGAATTCCCACAGATTTTGAAGACCCATTATGGTTGGGGTATCATCACGGTTTATGTCTGGAAACAGACACCGTTTGTTACTTTGACGCTTTATGCGGTCCTACTCGGCGTTGGCCGTGAGACCGAGGAGGCCGCCGCTATTCTGGGTGCGAACAAGCGGCAGATTTTTTTCGGGGTGACTTTGCCCCAAATCCTGCCGGGCATAGTGTCATCAACGCTGATTATCTTTGCATTTAACATCGGTGCATTTGAGGCGCCGTTCATTTTGGGTGGTGGTTATCCGGATACCTTGCCGGTGGTGGCGTGGCGATACTTTAACGACGCGGATTACACGCTGCAACTTCAGGGGATGGCAACGGTGGTGTCCTTAGCCTTAATCGCCAGCGCGATCCTCTACAGCTATCTTGCGTTCTATCGTAGTTTTGAACGCCGGATCGGGAGAAACTAGTATGGCCCGCAGGCAAATTAAAACCGCGCTAAACACCCGGCTTTCGACGTTCCAGAAGATTTATCTTCTGCTGATCGCCGGTTTCATCCTCGGTCCGTTCATCCCGCTCATTATACAGAGCTTTGCATTCCGCTGGGCCTGGCCTGACATGCTGCCCAGCACGTGGTGGCTAGAGCAGCGTGAAAAGTCACTGCTGCCGCTGGCGTGGGATTACGTGCTTTCACCCTATAGTCGAGTGTGGGAAGCGACCATTAACACGGTATTTATTGGCAGCGTGGTTACGGTGATCTGCCTTGCGATCTGCCTGCCCGCTGCGCGCGTTCTGGCACGTGAGAAATTCCGCGGTAAAGCGGCATTTGAATTCTTTCTGTCGATGCCCCTGATCGTGCCCGAAGCCGCCATCGGCATCGCGTTGTTGATGATCTTTATCAGCCTGGGGCTGGCTGGCAGTTATCTGGGGATCATCATCGTGCATTTGATCCCGACGATTCCATACATGATCCGCATGTTAACGGCGGTTTATCAGGGGCTTGGACGTGACTTTGAAGAACAGGCAATGATCCTTGGCGCGTCTCGCTGGCAGGTAATGCGTTTGGTGACATTACCAATGCTGCTGCCAGGTGTTGTGGCTGGCGCACTGTTTACGTTTCTCGTGTCTACCAACATCTTCCTGCTGACGTTCTTTATGGGGCAGGGCAAAATCATCACGTTACCGACATTGCTGTTCTCCAAAATTGCAGGCGGTACATTGGATGCTTCCGCTGCCGGGATCACGCTGGTCGTGACCATACCGGGTATCATCCTGTTGCTGATCACGGAACGGTTCATAAAAGAGGAGGCCTTTGGAAAAGGCTTCGGAAATTAAGGAATAGATATGACTTCGCTTACGGAAATCGCAGCTCGTTTCCCGAAACTCGACCCAGCCTTGATGGAAAGCCGTCTAGCCCGTCCGGGGACAAATGCGCGTGTGATCATCGACACGGATACGGCAAACGAGATCGACGATCAATACGCGCTGGCCTGGGCGCTGCTCTCGCCGGAACGGCTGAATTTGGAAGGCGTAACCGCCGAGCCATTCTCGTTTCAACATCACAAAGAGGGGCTGATCAAATCCGTTCAGATATTAAAGAATGGTGGCCCGCAGAACGACGACGAAGAGAAGTTTATGGGCGGCCTCGGCGGTTGGGCGCAACGGATCGTCGATACAGGGCGCAATGTCGAAGACGTGAATTTCGTCACGCCTGAGCAGGGTGTTGAACTATCCTATCAGGAAATCCTGACAATCTATAAAAAATGCGGTGTAGCGTCCGAAGGTAAGGTCTTTCGCGGCGCGCCGGGATATTTGAACGATTATGATATGCCGATTGAATCCGATTCTACCCGTTTTATCATCGAACAGGCGCGCAAACGAGACGACGGCCCGGTCTATATTTTGGCCATGGGCGCGCTGACGAACATCGCCTCGGCGCTACTGGTGGCGCCCGACATCATCGACAATATCGTGGTTGTCTGGACAGCATCCTTTCCTAGCTACACGCCGTTTTGCAATGCGCCCTCGCTGAACCTGGTTCAGGACCGGCTTGCATCGCAGCTGCTATTCGAATGCGGTGTGCCTCATGTCTATCTGCCGGGGTATCACGTCGGGGCCCAACTCAAGATTTCGTATCCTGAGATGGAACAGTTCATAAAGCCCAAGGGAGCCATCGGCGGTTATTTGTGGCACCTATATACCAATAACCCGCTGCACGAGATGTTTGCGATCACCGGTCAGGAAACAAAAACCTGGGTAATCTGGGACATTATCAACGTTGCTTGGTTGTTTGATGAAAGTTATGTCTCGATGCGCACCACAACATCACCCGCACTGAATGACGCGTTGTACTGGGAAACGGATCCAAACCGACATCTTATGGCCGAAGCTTATGATCTGAACCGTGATGCGATTTTCGAAGACATCTACCGAACGCTAGAGCGCGCGCCGACGTGAGCAATTCGGTGGTTTGAAGTGGTCCGGCAAAACTGGACAGTCAGTTAAGGTGTATCCAAACCCAAGGACTGGATACCAAAATGACGATGAGACGCAGATTTTCGGACAAGTTTAAAGCAACAGTGGCACTGGAAGCGCTGCGCGGTGACAGGACCGGGTTCTGTCGCAAACTTTTTCAGAGGTTGGGAATGACTGTGCGCTGGACACAATTATGCTGCGAAGGCAGCGAACTGTTTGAAAACGGAGGCACGGGTTTGGCCGGTTTTGTCGCGAATTTTTCTCACTGTCAGGAAGGCCCTATCGCTGGACACATTTATGCTGCAAGGTCAGCGATGACTTGGAAAACGGATTGACCTTTTGATCCGATCTGACCTTTG
>PIVL01000824.1 GCA_003354145.1 Paracoccaceae bacterium | reverse complement strand
CGGGCTGAGTGCGCTGACGCAGGATGTGCTGCGTCAGAAGCCCACTGGCGGCGCGGTTTTTGCCTTTCGTGGTCGGCGCGGTGACCCATTGCCCGGCAACACATGTTTACATGTGTGAGAGGGGGATCAAGCTTCTCTATTGGGATGGTCAGGGGTTTTGCCTTTATTACAAAGTTCTGGAGCGGGGGCGTTTCCCTTGGCCCACTACTCTGGATGGCTCGGCGCGATTAACGTCTGCACAACTGGCGATGCTGTGGGCCCCTCTCGGCAGATTGCTACGCAATCGCCTGCCGGGCAGCGAGGCATTGATTGGCGGCGGCCGAACTGGGGTGCGCCACCGGCCCGTGTTGGATGATTTACATCGATATATTCGCCTTATTTATATGGCGTTTCTGCTGCTGAGATGGTATCCGACGTTATGTCAAATGATGTCGCAACCTTGCCTAATGATCCCGTTGTTTTGAAAGCGATGATCGCTGCTTTGCAGGCGGAGAACGCCAAGATATCGGCCACATTACGTGCCCATGATCAACTGGTTCAGGCCCTACGGCTGCGGATCGCGAAGCTCCAGAAACAGGCGTTTGGGGCGAGCTCGGAGAAGATTGAGCGCGAGATCGAACAGCTTGAACTGGCGCTGGAGGATTTGCTGGTCGCGGTCGCCGAGGTGGACACCGCGCCGCATGATGAGGATGAGGCGGTCGAGGCGCAGCCCTCGCCCGAAAAAGGACAAAGCAAACCCCGCCGCCGTCCCCGTGTCTCGGATGATACCCCGCGCGAGCGGCGTGAGCTTGATCCGGGCCATGATTGCCCCGATTGCACCTCTCGGTGATGCAAAGGCATCACCTGCCGGTCAGTGGGCGGCGATCTGCGTGTCGTGGGTGAGGATGTCAGCGAGTTGCTCGAACTGATCGCGGCGCAGCTTAAGGTG
>PIVL01000381.1 GCA_003354145.1 Paracoccaceae bacterium | reverse complement strand
GGCGGCAGAATGAATGATCTGACCCCTACCCCCGAAGAACGCGCCGCCAACCTTAAAGGGATGGGCAGTTCGCGCAAACGCGTCGAAGACGTGCGGTTCACGCAAGGACGCGGCAATTACGTTGATGACATCAAACTGGACGGCATGTTGTTTGGCGATTTTGTACGCTCGCCCTATGCCCATGCCCGTGTTGTGTCGGTCAACAAAGACGCCGCGATAGCACTGCCCGGTGTGATAGCTGTGCTGACGGCCGAAGATCTGGCCCCACTAGGTCTGCACTGGATGCCGACGCTGGCGGGCGACAAACAGATGGTTCTGGCGGATGGCAAAGTTCTGTTTCAAGGTCAGGAAGTTGCCTTTGTCGTGGCCGAAGACCGCTATATTGCCGCCGATGCGATCCAGTTGGTCGAGGTGGAATACGAAGAACTGCCTGTGGTCATGGACCCGTTCAAAGCACTGGATGACGACGCGCCAACGCTGCGCGAAGACATTGCAGGCAATATGGAAGGCGCGCACGGCCCGCGCAAACACAACAACCACATATTTACCTGGGAAGTCGGCGAAAAAGACGCCACCGAAGCGGTGATTGATGGTGCCGATGTGGTGGCCGAAGAGATGGTTTATTATCACCGCACCCACCCCTGCCCGCTTGAAACCTGCGGCTGTGTGGCGTCGATGGACGGCGTGACCGGCAAGCTGACACTGTGGGGCACGTTCCAGGCACCACATGCTGTGCGCACCGTGGCCTCGCTGATTTCTGGTATCGCGGAACATAATATCCGTGTCATCAGCCCCGACATTGGCGGAGGATTTGGCAACAAGGTTGGCGTTTACCCCGGCTATATATGTTCCATCGTCGCCAGCATTGTCACCGGCAAGCCGGTGAAATGGGTCGAGGGCCGGATGGACAATCTGATGGCCACCGCCTTTGCACGGGATTATTGGATGCAAGGCAAGATCGCCGCTACCAAAGACGGTAAGATTACCGGGCTGTGGTGTCATACGACAGCGGATCATGGTGGCTTTGATGCCTGCGCGGACCCGACCAAATTCCCCGCTGGGTTCATGAACATCTGTACAGGTTCTTACGATATTCCAATGGCTTATCTGGCTGTGGACGGTGTTTACACCAACAAGGCACCGGGTGGTGTGGCCTATCGCTGTTCGTTCCGCGTGACCGAAGCAATCTATTTCATCGAACGGATGATCGAGATCCTGGCGATCAAGTTGAACATGGATGCGGCCGAACTGCGCCGGATCAATTTCATCAAAAAGGAACAGTTCCCGTATAATTCAGCACTGGGCTGGGAATATGACAGCGGTGACTATCACACCGCTTGGGAAAAGGCGCTGAATTCCGTTGGTTATGATGATCTGCGCGCAGAACAGGCGCAGCGGCTGGAGGACTTCAATGCTGGCAAGACTCGCAAATTGCTGGGGATTGGTCTGACGCATTTCACCGAAATTGTTGGTGCCGGACCTGTCAAGAACTGCGATATTCTTGGGCTTGGGATGTTTGACAGCTGCGAAATTCGTATCCATCCAACCGGGTCGGCGATTGCGCGGCTTGGCACCATCTCGCAAGGGCAAGGCCACGCAACAACATTTGCGCAGATTCTGGCGTCCGAGATTGGTCTACCCGCGGATGACATCACCATCGAAGAAGGTGACACGGATACAGCGCCTTACGGTCTTGGCACCTATGGGTCCCGGTCTACGCCGGTGGCGGGGGCGGCCACTGCAATGGCGGCGCGTAAGATACGTGCCAAGGCGCAGATGATAGCGGCCTATTTGTTAGAGGTTCACGACGACGACGTGGAATTCGACATTGACCGTTTCGTGGTCAAAGGCGCGCCGGATCGGTTCAAAACCATGAAAGAACTGGCCTTTGCCGCCTATAATCAAGCAATCCCCGGCCTGGAGCCCGGTCTTGAAGCGGTTAGCTATTACGACCCACCCAACATGACCTATCCGTTTGGTGCCTATATCTGCGTGCTCGACATCGACGTCGACACCGGAGAGATCGACATTCGCAGTTTCTATGCTCTGGATGATTGCGGTACCCGGATCAACCCGATGATCATCGAGGGCCAGGTGCATGGCGGTCTGACCGAAGCACTAGCCATCGCATTGGCACAAGAATTGGCCTATGATGATACGGGTAATGTCACAACTGCCACTCTGATGGATTTCTATATGCCCACAGCGGTTGAGACGCCGAATTACACCACGGACCACACCACAACACCCAGCCCCCATCATCCGATTGGGGCCAAGGGAGTCGGGGAATCCCCCAACGTTGGTGGCGTGCCGTGTTTCTCAAACGCGGTGCATGATGCGTTTCGCAGCTTTGGCCTGACCCAAACCCACATGCCGCATGACCATTGGCGCATTTGGAAAACGGCCAATGATCTGGGCCTGCATGGGTGATATATATGTGCCGTCCGGCAAGTTCGGGCGGCGCAACAAAGGAAACAAATATGGGACGTATCGACAGCAGACTGAATGAGCTGGGTCATGCCCTGCCCGCCCCTACGCAAATTCCTGCGGGCGTGCATCTTCCGTTCAGTTTTGTGAATGTCCGAGGGTCGCGGGCGTTGATCTCGGGACACCCGAAATCCAACGCCGATGGCGGTATTGGTGGACCTTTTGGTCAATTGGGCTCGGATTTTACGACGCAACAGGGCTATGATGCCGCACACGAGATCGCGTTGGCGGTGCTAGCCAACGTCAAAGCCGAGATTGGTGATTTGGATCGAATTGTCGGATGGACGCGGGTGTTTGGTATGGTGAATTCTGCACCCGGTTATGCTGAGCAGCATCTGGTCATCAACGGCTTTAGTGATTTGATAGTTGAGCTGTTTGGCTCTGATGTTGGCCGTCATGCACGGTCAGCAATCGGGACGGCGGGTTTGCCGATGAACTTTGCAATCGAAATAGAAGCCGAGGTTGAAATCGCGCCGTGACCTATTTGACCCTTCAATCTGACCTCGCCAAAACCGGCTATGTTGCGGGTGACCGCCTGGCGATGGCGTTGTTTCTGGCGATGCAACTGGGGCGACCTTTGTTGATCGAAGGGCCTGCTGGCGTGGGAAAAACCGAAGTCGCCAAGGCATTGGCGACGTTGCGCGATGCCCGGTTGATCCGGTTACAATGCTACGAAGGTCTGGACGCGTCACACGCCATTTATGAATGGAATTATCAACGGCAACTGCTGGCCATTCGCGCCTCGGAAACTTCTGGAGGCAAGACCGAGGCGCAGTTGTTTTCTGACGACTATCTACTGCGCCGCCCGCTGCTAGAGGCGATAAGTCAGGATGTAGCTCCGGTGTTATTGATTGATGAAATCGACCGTGCTGATGAGGAATTTGAGGCCTACCTGCTTGAAATCCTGTCAGACTTTCAGGTTACCATACCCGAACTTGGCACCATTACCGCAACCACGAAACCCATCGTGATACTGACAGCAAATGGCACCCGCGATCTGTCGGATGCTTTGCGGCGGCGGTGTTTATATGCCTATCTTGACTATCCGGATCGCGAAACGGAACTGGCGATCCTGACGGCCAGGATGCCGGGACTTGAGGCTCGACTGGCACGTCAGATCGTCAGCGTCGTGCAGGATATCCGGCATGAAGACCTTGAAAAGGTACCGGGCATTGCGGAAATGCTCGACTGGGCGGCGGCCTTGTCAGGGCTTGGGCTTAACGATCTGGCGCAGGATCCGGCAACGGTTCAGGCCACGCTGGTCTGCCTGCTGAAAACGGCGGCTGATCGGGATGCCGCTCCGCGCGAAGTGATGGACCGCCT
>PIVL01000823.1 GCA_003354145.1 Paracoccaceae bacterium | reverse complement strand
GGCGTGACGTATCCGATGGCGCTGTGCAGGCGTTCGGTGTTGTACCAGTTCACCCATTTCAGGGTCTCCCATTCAACCTGACCCACGGTTTTCCACGGGCCGAGGAAGTTGATGACTTCGGTTTTGAACAGGCCAATCGTGCTTTCGGCCAGCGCGTTGTCGTATGAATCGCCGACACTACCAACGGAAGGATCGATCCCGGATTCAGCCAATCGTTCTGTGTATTTAATGGCCAGATATTGCGAACCCCGATCCGAATGATGGATCAGGTTGTCCGCTTCTGACGGGCAGCGCTGACAAATTGCCTGGTTCAAAGCATCCAGCACAAAGCTTGTCGTCATCGAGGTGGAAACCCGCCAGCCCACGATCTTGCGGGCAAAAACATCAATGACGAAAGCGACGTAAACCATACCCTGCCAGCTTGAGACGTAGGTGAAGTCAGACACCCAGAGCCGGTTCGGCATCTGCGCGACAAACTCTCGGTTTACCTTGTCATCAGGGCATGGCTGGGCTGCGTCAGGATTGGTTGTGATAACCTTTCCTCCCCGCACAACACCCTGTATTTCCATGGCTTTCATTAGGCGCTCCACAGTGCAGCGGGCGATATCATTGCCCTCGCGCCGCAAGACATGCCAAACTTTGCGGGCTCCGTAACGCTGGCCGCTTGCCTTATAGATACGCCCGATGTCCTCGCAATCGATCACATCACTTTTGGCACGCTCAGATGCCAGTTCAGGATCGCGCATAACCGCTGCCCGTGCGTAATACGTTGCCTCTCAGCGAATGCATGCATTCGCCTGCCGGCCAATGGCTGGTGCAATCGGCAAAACCTTGCAGATCGGCCCGACACCAAACACTGCGCGGTGGTCTTCAATGAACCGGGTCATCGCTTGAATGGGCGGTCGAGCTCCGCCTGAGCAAAATACGCA
>PIVL01000822.1 GCA_003354145.1 Paracoccaceae bacterium | reverse complement strand
ACGAAAGAAAGACAGAAAGAGTTTCTGGGATGGGCGTCCCGATTGCCAAGAACCCAAGGCAAGGCACACGGCAAAAACCGGTATGAGCAAACCGGCAAAACCACCACCAAAGCCTATGAAATATCGCAGGCGGATGCGGCGGATCTCCTCGTATTGGAAGAAATTCGATCCATCGGAGGCGTTTCCAATTCAGAGAAACGGGCAATGTTGGCTGATCGTCTTGTTCCACGCGTCACCATCACCACGCTCAAAAAGTATCGCGACGCGATGAATCGCATGTTCAAGTCTGCAAATGAGCTGGGCGTCGATGCGCCTGCTGCCATCTCATATCGTGAAATGGAACGTCACATCAAATCCCTTGCTCCGGATGATGCACTCTATGTCCGCGTCACGAAACCAAAGATCAGGATGCCCTGGACGAAGGAAAGAATTTCGAAGTTGTTGTCGTGCTCGATCTACAGTGGCTGTGCATCGAAACATCGTCGTTGGCAACGAGGGAACCTCATCATTCGCGATGCTGATTATTGGTTGCCACTGATCGTTCTGACAATTGGATCCCGAATTGAAGAAATCTTGTTGCTAAAACGAGGTGATGTTCGGTTCCGAGACGGATTCTACCTGTTGGCAATCGCATCGGGCCCCGACAACGATGGCAAAACAGAAGATGCCAAGCGCCTCGTTCCAATACCTCAGCTGCTGATCGACCTCGGATTTATTGAATGGTTCCAAGCATTGCGGGATGACCACGGGGGCCTCTTGTTTCCCGAGGCAGCCCGTCGTTCCGAGTCCGGTGACGTGACCAGCGCATATGGCAAACACCTTCGTCGGATCTTCGATCACATTGGAATTGGCGACTTTGATGAGGATTTCTATGCGCTGCGCAAAACATTTTCGAGCATGCTGAACCGGGAAAAGGTTGATGACGGCGA
>PIVL01000073.1 GCA_003354145.1 Paracoccaceae bacterium | reverse complement strand
GCGGCTATTGCCGATTTCAGCATCGCCTCGGCCTCGGCCTTGGTTTCGCTGTGAATGTTTACTTCTGGTTCCAAAATGGGAACCATTCCCGCCGCCAGAACCTCTTTGGCTACCTCAAACTGCTGCGCCACAATGCGTTCAATGCCCACTGCGTTTGCATCATTGATGACCGACCGCATTTTGGTGCCAAACACACCCAACCCTTTGGCGCGCGCCAGTGTTGCCGCAAGCCCCGGAATAGCCTTCATCATCTGAACACCGTCAGCGGCGTCCTCTAGCCCCTTGTCGATCTTCAGAAACGGCACAACGCCCCGTTTTGTCCACATAAAGTCTGCGACCTGTCTTCCCTCAATGGTTTCATCCATTGTTCGTTCAAACAGAATCGCTCCGATCACCTTGGCGTTGGTAAAATCATTCGCCAGAATAATCCGTGCGCGCATTTTCTGCATTTCGGCAAACATCCCGGCATCATCGCTCCAGGCATCTGGCATCACCCCATATAGGCCAAGCGCCTTCGGCGTAGAGCCACCACTTTGGTCCAACGCAGCGATGAATCCTTCGCCACTTTGTATCTGTTGCCGTTGTGCGGTTTGGGTTGCGCTATCATTTGCCATGAAGATTACCTTTGTCTGATTCCAATACTTAAGTGTCCTTACCGCATTAACGGGGGGCACCATAAGGGCGGTTGCGCTAACAGGTCAGGTACGACGCACCGCTTTCAACCAAATGCCCTTGTCCGAGCGTACCGTCAGATGTGCAACCGGCACCGGATCACGCCCCTCAATCCGTTCAAAGCGGAAATGGCGCAGCAGCATCGACAGGATCAGCGGCCCCTCGACCATGGCAAACCCCGCCCCCGGACAGACCCGTGCGCCGGTCGAAAACGGAATATACGCCTCGCGCTGGCATTTCTTACCGTTTTCGGTCTGCCAGCGCATTGGGTCGAATCCATCGGGATTTTCCCAAAGCCGCTCATGGCGATGCAGATGCCACGGGCTGACAACCAATTGAGAGCCCTTTTGAATGTCACGGTCCCGAAACTGTTCGGGACAAGTTGCTTCGCGAACCAACATCGGAACCGGCGGATAAAGGCGCAGCGCCTCGCGAAATATATTTCGGCTTAGCTCGAGCTTGGAAATGACTGAAAACTCAGCGTTTTCCAATGCAGCAGCCTCTTCGGCCACCTTATCTTGCCAGTCCGGATAAAGCGCCATCAGATAGAGTGTCCAAGCCAGGGCCGATGCGCTGGTTTCATGCCCTGCCAGAAAAAAGACCGCTACCTGATCTACCATTTCTTCAGTGCTGAACCGCTCACCTGTTTGTGGGTCGATTGTGGTCATCATCTTGGTCGCCAAATCATCCGGCGCTGTTCCGGCTTCGATTTCAGCCATGCGATCTGTGGTCAATTGTCTGATCAACGCCCGAATTTCAGCCGCAGTTTCCTTGGTGTCACGTTTGAAAAATCGCGGCATCCATCGCGGCAATGGGATAAATGCGGCGATGTTCAGCAACGGCTGACTGCGCTGGTAATCGCGAAACCGCGAAAACACCCGGGCGGCAACTTTGTTTTCAATCGGGATCGAGAACAAAGTGCGGAAAATCACATCTGCCGTCGCATGGCTGGTGATCGCCTCAATTTCGACCTCGGTCCCGACCTGAGGTTCCAGTCGAGCCACCGCAGCCTCTGAGGCTTGCCACATCGCAGGAAAAATGTTGCGGATTCGTCCACCTTCGAAAGCCGGGTCAATAATGCGGCGTTGGCGTTTCCAGGCTTCTCCATTGGTCAAGAACACCGAATTACCCAGCAACGGGCGCAACCCCTCACTGACGCGGCTGGATTTGGGGAAATCGTCGGGGCGATCCTTAAGAACGGTTTTCACCAAATCCGGTTGGTTAAGCATGTACGAGCGGAAAAACGGCGTGCGAAATTCGGCCATCCATGCGCGATAAAGCCGCGCGGGTTGGGCCGACAGAATATCCTGCCGAAACAGTTTGGAGTATTGCCAAAGCGACACTTTTTTCGGCCGTGACGGTGGTTTGGGCGGCATCATGGTGCGGGCACCGAGGTGTACTTTGACACCGGTATATCGATACGGGATCTTGATGGAGGGCGACCGTCATATCTGGCCCGCAGCGTTTTGGGACCGGCGGTAATGCGAAAATAGTCATAGTCGCGGGGCCGATCAAAGGCGCAAAGATACTGGAAATGAAGGCGAAAAAAACGTCGTTTCAGTTCTTTCCAACGCTCGGGTGACAAAGACTGACTAAAGGCCGCTGAAAACACCAGGGGCCATTTCTTGTCTGATGGGGCCACTCCGCTGACGGTGACAGGGTCACATAACGCAAATGCGCACCCGTCACCGGGGGCCGAGACATCAACCCAGGCTAATTCATCGCGCGCTGACAGGTATTGTAAATCACCACGCAACTGATCTGCATTTGGTAGAAATGACACCATTGGCACCACCTGCCCCAGTGAAAGAAACCCCAGAGCCGGACCGTCACCCGCCACCTTGCCCGCGCGGATCAGATCAGCCAGCACCGTAACCGCCAAATGCGCGCCAGACGAATGACCAACCACTAACACCTCGTCCACATCCTGTTGCAGTGCATCCGCGATACGATCCCCAAACTCTCCCAGGCGGCGATCAAGTTCGGGCGGATTGGCCCCACGCAGACGCGCCGAATAGGAATAGTCATGCATCAGATAATAGGCCATCAGCCGATTGTCCCTGGCCTGAAACCAGCGCAGGACAAAAACAGCGGCGACGAGTCCGAACATCGCAGCCGCCAGCCGGATCAACGTTTCGGAAATACCACTTCCCAATATGCCGCCTAACCTGCCAATCACATAGGTGATTGCCGATCCAATGAGCACCGCAGCAAGCAGTTGCAGAAGCAGCATCCCAACCGGATAAAGTGCAGCAATAACAGGACCTTTGCGCAGCTTCATCAACCTGAATAGCGTTCCGGATCTGATGTAGATCCACGCGGTGCGCAGCAGTTGCGCATAAGTAGCGGGAATCGAATTTGACATGCTTTCGCGGACGATATCAGACCACACCAGCACTTCGAAATCCGCGGTTGTCTTTGCCCCATCCATGCTAGAGTTGACGTGCCAGCCATAGGGACCTTTGGTTTTTTTCGGGCTCAGAGTGATTTCATAATCAGAAATAGCCGCCTGTGCCGCGCCCTCGCGACGGTAAATTTCGCGATAGCGGCGCGGGTGGACTGGATCGTAACCGGGGATATAAAAAACCCGGCGGCGATGCACCTGCTTTGATTCTGTCGTGGCCATGGCGACCCTCTTGCCTCGCCCCGGATCATAGCCGGACATTACAGCAGGTGTAAGCCTTTAACCTATCTCACTCATCCAGTTTGGCCCGTTCTCAAGCAGCCAGAAAGAAAAGCTGCTGAACGCACCCGTGATCAGGGCCAGCCCGACAACAATCAGCAAGACTCCCATGATTTTTTCAATCAGTCCCAAATGTGGCTTGATCCGGTTCATCAGGTACATGGATCGGCTAAGGAACATCGCCGCGAGCAGGAATGGAAGGCCAAGCCCGGCCGCATAGATCGCCAGCAGCAATGTGCCGCGTGCAACCGAGGCCTCAGAGGCGGCAAGCGACAGGATTGCGCCCAGTTGCGGGCCAATACAAGGCGTCCAGCCAAAGGCAAAGGCAAGACCCAGAATATAGGCGCCAAAAGACGATCCACCGGTGTCGCCCACATCAACACGCGCCTCGCGATCCAGAAATGGAATGCGAAAAACTCCAATAAAATGCAGTCCGAATATCACCACGACAAACCCTGAGATTTTGGCAAATAGTTCCTGATTTTGCAGGAAGAAAGCACCAAAGGCCGAAGCGGTGAATCCCAGCAAAATAAACACCGTGGACAATCCCATGACAAAAAACAGCGCGGTAATTGTTGCCTTATGGCGGGCAGCGCTTTTGTCCTGAATGTCACTGATGGACACGCCGCTCATGTAGGCCAGATAGGGTGGAACAATCGGCAGCACACAAGGCGAAAGAAAACTGATGATCCCACCGAATAGGGCGAGCATCATAGCCGGAATCAGGCCGGCATCTATGATATCAAATCCGTACATGAATCAGGACATAGTGCATTGAATCGACAAGGTCACGATGCCGCTTGGTCACATCCTTGTGGACAGGCTAAAACATAGTCCTTATCTGCTGTGATATGACAGAAATAACCGAAACCGTGGACGCAATCGGGCTGCTTTGCCCCCTACCCGTTCTCAAAGCCCGCAAGCGATTAAGATCGCTGACGACGGGCGCTGTGTTGCAGGTGTTGGCGGACGATCCCGCGGCGATTCTGGATATGCAGCATTTCTGCGCCGAGTCGGGTCACACGTTTCTGGGGCAATCCGATGTAGACGCCCATCAGGTTTATCTAATCCGTAAAAAATAGTGTGCGAGTTATGTTTTCTTTGAACAAAAACGGTTCAGGAAATTTGTAATTTTATCCACTGACGCATGATCTTACAAAAAAGGCAGGCCCCAAGGCCTGCCTTTGTTAGTTTTATCCGCCTAGTGACCACCAGCCACGCCGTTTCGGTTTATCCGGCTGCTTAGCTTCCGGTTCTGCCGCTACAACAGGCTCGGGCTCTACAACTGGCGCGGGCTTTGCCACAGCAACGGGTTCTGGTTCCGTCGCAACCACCGTTTCTGCAACCCTCTCAGGTTCTGGGGAAGGTGCCAAAGCTTCTGCTACGGCTTGCGCAGCTGTTTCGGGTTCCACAGCTGTTTCGGGTTCCGAAACCACCTCTGTTTTGGCCTTAGAGCGGCTGCGCGTCGAACGGGTCCGTTTGGGCTTGGCCGCAACCTTTTCAACCGCCTCTTTAGCTGGTGCGCTTGCGGACCCGTCGGTTGTTGCGACCTCTGCCGTCACTTCGGCCTCGGCAGCTTTGGACTTGGACCGGCTACGGCTGCGTGACCGCTTGGGCTTTGGTTTGACCTCGTCTACTGAATCCTCATTGTTCTCTGCATCAGGGGTCTTTTCCTCGATGGTTACAGCGGCCTCATCAGCAACTTCATTGCCGCCCGCTGAGTTCTCGGACTCTTCACCCGAGTTTTCAGTTTCAGACCCGTTCTCATCATTGCCAGACTTGCCAGACCGCCGCCGACGACGACGACGCCGACGTTTGGGTTTAGCTTCGCCTTCAGGTGTATCCGGTGTTGTCTCTGGAGCTGGAGACTCATCCACGGTGTCTTCTTCGACCTCAACCGCATCAATCTGATCCATCAGCGATGTATCAACAGACACGACCGGAGCTGTTGCCACCGGAACAACCCGTGTTGCGGTCTTGAATTTTTCAAGCGCGAAATCAGGGCTGACAAGATGCTGATCACCTTCGATGCGCACCGACAGGCCGTAACGCGATTCGATCTGCATTACATGCTCGCGTTTCTGGTTCATCAGGAAGTTGGCAATGCTGACTGGGCAGCGCACCAAAACCTCGCGCGACCGCCGCCGCACGCCCTCTTCTTCGATCTGGCGCAGGATCGACAGCGCCATGTTGTCATCGGATCGGATCAGACCGGTGCCATGACAGGCCGGACAAGGCTGCGTTGTCGCCTCGATCATGCCGGGGCGCAGACGCTGACGGCTCATCTCCATAAGGCCAAAGCCGGAAATACGCCCGATCTGAATGCGCGCACGGTCGGTTTTCAGCTTGTCCTTGATGCGTTTTTCTACGGCGGCGTTGTTCTTGCGTTCATCCATATCGATGAAGTCGATAACAATCAGCCCGGCCAGGTCACGCAGGCGCAACTGGCGCGCCACTTCTTCGGCCGCTTCAAGATTGGTTTTCAGCGCGGTATCTTCGATCGAGTTTTCCTTGGTCGCCCGACCTGAGTTCACGTCGATCGCAACCAAAGCTTCGGTCACACCAATCACGATGTAACCACCGGATTTCAGTTGAACGGTTGGATTGAACATGCCACCCAGATAGCTTTCGACCTGATAGCGCGCAAAGAGTGGCATTGCATCGTGATACTGTTTCACGTTCTTGGCATGCGACGGCATGATCATTTTCATAAAATCTTTGGCGATGCGATAGCCGCGATCACCCTCGACGAACACCTCGTCAATTTCACGATTATAAAGATCTCGGATAGAGCGTTTGATCAGATCGCCCTCTTCATAGATCTTCGCAGGTGCTGTAGATTTCAGCGTCAGTTCACGGATTTGTTCCCACAACCGTTGCAGATATTCGTAGTCGCGTTTGATTTCTGCCTTGGTGCGTTTGGCCCCTGCCGTACGTACAATTAGACCTGCACCCAAAGGCACATCAATCTCAGAGGCGATTTCTTTCAGTTTCTTGCGGTCTACGGCGTTGGTGATCTTGCGCGATATGCCACCGCCACGGGCAGTGTTCGGCATCAGCACGCAATAGCGACCGGCAAGTGACAGATAAGTCGTCAGCGCAGCGCCCTTGTTGCCGCGCTCTTCTTTAACGACCTGCACCAGCAGGATTTGACGAACTTTAATAACTTCCTGAATTTTATAGCGACGCGCACGCGGTTTGCGGGGCGGACGGATATCTTCGCTGTCGTCTTCATCAGCAACCGACTCGATAGAGGAATCCTTGGACGTTGCATCGCTGCCCTTGGCCTTGGGCTCGTCGTCAGATTTGCCCGACACATCGTCTTCGGCATCATCAGTGAATGTATCGTCTGTCGCTGCTTCTTGCGAAGTTGCATCGTCTTCTTTGGCCTCGTCTTCTTTGGCCTCGTCTTCTTTGGCGTCATCCGCTGGCGCATCCGTGGATGTTGCAGCGTCGTCAACAAACGCCTCTGCGGCCACTGTTTCAGGTTCGGCATTTGCCGCCCCGTCATCTGCCTTATCTTCTGTCGCGGGATCCGCGCCTTCAATTGGTTCTTCTACCGGCGTTTCCGTAACCGTATCCATCGGCGAGCTGCCTTCGGGAGTCGCTGATCCATAGCTGTCCGAAGCGGCATCTTGACTGGTTGCACCATCGGTCAGATCAATGGTCTCCATGCCAGAGATTTCGACATCTTTGGTTTCGACCACATCTTTGGTCTTGGCCGCCGCAGCCTTTGAAGACGACCGCCCACGCGAACGGGACCGGCGGGACCGAGTTGGTTTGTTCTCTTCTTCCTCGTCACGGGCTTTCAACGCTTCGGCGTAGGCACGTTCTTCGGCCATCAGCGCTTCGCGATCCGCGACCGGAATTTGGTAATAGTCAGGATGAATCTCGGAAAAGGCAAGGAAACCGTGTCGGTTTCCGCCATAATCCACAAATGCCGCCTGAAGCGACGGTTCGACCCGTGTTACCTTTGCGAGATAGATGTTGCCAGCAAGCTGGCGTTTATTTTCGGATTCAAAATCGAACTCTTCAACCTTGTTTCCGTCGACCACCACAACGCGCGTTTCTTCGGCGTGGGTGGCATCGATAAGCATTTTATTAGCCATGTTTCCTTGGTGCACAACCGCAATCGCGCCCGCCCCGGGGGGCCTGCGTTTCTGGGGGTGTGTCTTGTATGGGCGAATTCGGACGCAACGCGGCAGGGCCTGACCCTTGGGCCCCCTGCCTTTATGCTCAATACTGGCGCGCGCGTCATCGCGTTTCTTCTCCGACAGGTCGGGTTTTCCCGTCCCTGCCCATTCATTTCCCCCGCTGTTCAAAGCGCGGGCACTACACTGGCCTTTGATTAAAGGCCCAATCGGTCTGTCCAGCCTTGCAAATCTGTTGATGGCAGAGGGCAGAAACAGCGAAACTCATCTTAGGGTTGTTTGTCAATTAAATGTGACAGCCCTGTACCTGCAACATAAGGGCAGCACAGGGGCAAATACAATGGCGATTTGCAAAGAGGTATGGAAAATAGATCAAACTTTAGAAAACTGATGAATATTCACACAAAAACACTGTTTGATATCGAGGCATTCAGCACACCACACTGGCCTGAATCTAGTCGACATGTTATGGGTTTATCAATTGATATAGCATTTTGCCGGATATTGGTAATGAACAAATTTGCAGCAGCAGCGATGATCTCTGCACTGGCCTTCACGACAAAAGATGCACAGGCGCAGGATGTATCATACCTTGCCGGCGTGGATCTTACCTCAAACTATGTTGTCAACGGCATGAGTGATTCCAACGACAAACCCGCAATACAACCCTATTTTGAGGTCAGTGTTGACAACTTCCATTTTGGCACATGGATGTCTACGGTTGAACTTGCTTCGGACAATGTCGAGATTGATCTATACGCTGGATATCGCCGATCTTTTGACAACGGTTTGTTGTTTGACATCGGCTATGCACACTATTTTTATGACGACACAGGCAGTTGTTGCGGCGAATACACTCTTACACTGGGCTATATTGTCGAGGATTTCGGGATCGATGTCTACACAGCCTATAATCCCAAGAGCGAGAAATTCAACAACCGCCTGAATGCTGGCTATGCAATCACTGACGATCTGGGTGTGTATGCGAGTTATGGCTACAAGCAATCCACGGACAACGAATATGGACACGTGGGCGTGTCTTATGCCTTCAATGATGTAGTGTCTGCGAGCCTACGCTATCACGATGCCAAAATTGGTTTCGAAGGGTTGGTGTTTACCCTGTCACTGGCCAATCAGCAGGACAGTTTACGGCGCTTGTTGTTGAACCCGGCAAACACTCGTTGATAGTGCTATTCGCACACGGGGGTGGTGATCGTCAGACTTCAAAATCCAGAATCATTGGCCGGTGATCTGATACTTCAGGTGTGGCGGGGACGTCAAACTCGGTGACGTTCACCTGTTTGGACACCAACAGATAATCCGCAAAACGTTGTGGCTTGGAATACAGCGTCGTTCTTGTATCCGGATGCCCACGCGTTGTGACCAAATCGGTCAGCCCAATATCCCTGAGCGCGTCGAATGTTGCGCTCTGTGGCAACAGATTAAAATCTCCGGCCAGAATAAACGGCTCATCCGGTTGCACAAACTGGCCGATCACCGCAACCAGCGCGTCACATTGGGCTTTGCGCGCTTGCGTGTCCCGCTTCCCTTCGGGGTCACGCAGTCCGTGCAAATGCGCAAAGGAATACGATTTGCCGCTGGCCGGTTCACATATTCGCGCAATCTGGAACGTGCGTGGGACTGGCTCTTCTCCCCAGCCATCATGCCGGTATTGACCGTGGATAAAACATTGCAGCGTTTCTGTAATCGCCAAATCCCGACGGACCCAAAAGGCGATGCCATGCTCAGATGCAACGTCCTGTCTCTGACTGTTCTCAAGCATGCCACGAGTGGCAGCAGAAAACTGCCCCTGATAGTCCGGCAAAACACGCGAGATATCGGCGAACAAATCCGCACGCTGGTCGAGCTCGCGATACGCATCACGATAGCTTAGCCAATCCGGGCTCGGCTCTGGTGCGCGGGTGACTTCCTGAAGGCACAGAATATCGGCCTGCATCGATTGCGCCCAATCGCCCAGGTCTGGCCAAATCTGACCTCCCCAGGCATTCAGCGACGCCAAACGCATCCGCTACAGGTATTCCGAACGTTGCAGGCCATACTTGGCCATTTTCTCGTTGAGAGTCCGACGTGGCAGGCATAATTCGTCCATGACCCCGGAAATAGACCCCTTGTGACGCCGCATCGTGTTGTCGATCAACATCCGTTCAAACGCTTCTACATATTCCTTAAGCGGTTTGCCTTCGGTGGTCATGACGGGCTGCATATCCTCATGGTCTGACATCAGCAGCGAAGCAATGGTGCCGCTTCCCCGCCGTGCCTGCAGCATCGCACGCTCGGCAATATTAATCAGCTGGCGCACATTGCCCGGCCAAGGGGCTTGTAACAATTGCGCCGCCTCTTGTGCTGTGACTTGCGGGGCTTCACAGCCATATTCCTCGGAAAACTGCTCACTTAGCCGGGTAAACAGGATCAGGATATCCTCACCACGTTGGCGCAACGGCGGCACAGTGACCCGCAGCGCGGCAAGTCGATAGAACAGATCAGGGCGCAACACGTCCTCGCAGGTGCGCCCGGCCTCTTGCAGATTGCTGATCGCAATGATGCGGGTTTCGGCGGGCGTGCCTTGCTCATTGATAACCCCAAGCAATTTCGCCTGTAACCCTTCGCTAAGCGCATCAATATCCTCAAGAACCAAAGTCCCGCCGCGGGCTTCCTCAATCGCAGGCAAATGTGCGTCTTCAGGTAACATCGGACCAAATAGCCGTTTGGACAGCGCCTCTTCTTCCAAAGCGGCACAGCTTACCAAAACAAATTTCTTGCCGGCGCGGCTACCAACTGCATGAAGCGCATGGGCCACCAGAGTTTTGCCTGTGCCGGTTTCGCCATCTATCAGAACATGGCCATCGGCCTGCCCCAGATCCAGAATATCCTCTTTCAAACGTTCCATCACCGGGCTCGAACCAATCAGCTTTTTCATCAATTGGTTGCCATCGGACAATTCCCGACGCAGCGCACGGTTGTCCAGCACCAGTCGTCGTGCGCCCGTCGCACGTTTGGCCAGTTCGGACATTCGGTCCGGGTTGAATGGCTTTTCCAGAAAATCAAATGCGCCGACGCGCATCGCCTCGACGGCCATTGGCACATCGCCGTGACCCGTGATCATAATGACCGGCAAAGCACTGTCTGACCCCATCAGCTTTTTCAAAAACTGCATACCGTCCATACCGGGCATTTTGATGTCAGAAATAACAATGCCCGGATAATCCGAGCCAAGCACTTTAAGCGCATCTTCGGCGCTGCCAAAGGTTTCGGTGTCATAGCCAGACAGGGCCAGCCACTGACTGATCGATTGGCGCATGTCACGCTCGTCATCCACGATTGCAATTTTCATGGCTTGTGCCATTGTATTTCCTTCCTACTCAGCAGCTTGTGCGCCGCCGTCAACACCATCTTTGTCGTCTAGTATCGGCAACTGCATCTCAAACACCGCACCGCCGTTGCTTCCATTCCGGGCAGTCAGCCGTCCGCCAAGGTCTGCGACAATCCCGGATGAAATCGCTAGCCCAATGCCAACACCATCGCCGGCTTGCTTGGTGGTATAAAACGGCTCAAACAACGAATCAAAGTCCTCAACCCCGTTTCCATTATCGCGTACAGTCAGCGTTGCGGTTTCTCCAGCAGCCAGAATGATTTCGATCTCTGGGTCATACACAGATTTGGTGGCGTCCAGCGCATTACGCAAGAGGTTGACCAAAACCTGTTCGATCCGCATCCGGTCGCCCATTACCAATACTGGTTTTTCCGGCAGGACCTGAACGATCTGCACCTGCCTTTGTCGCAACTGCGGCTCCATCATCGACAGCGACGACGCAAGCGCGTCATTCATATTCACCGGCGAAAATGACTCTGCACCCTTACGGGCATAGGATTTAAGCTGCTTGGTTATGCCGCTCATCCGTTCAATCAAGTCGTCAATGCGCCCGAACGATGCCAGCGCCTCCTCCGGTCGGTTTCGCTGTAACAGCAGGCGCGCGCCCGCCAGATAGGTTTTCATCGCGGCCAAAGGTTGGTTCAATTCGTGGCTGACAGCCGCCGACATTTCACCCAAAGCGGCAAGCTTTGAACTTTGCGCCAGGGTTAGTTCGGTCACGGCAAGGGTCTCTTGAACCCGTTCCCGTTCGGCGATTTCCCGCTGTAGACGCACGTTCAATGCGCGAAGCTCTGCCGACTCGAGCTGAAATAAAACCATCCGCGACGCGGTTTTGCGGCCAAGCGCGTAAAACGATAGCGCCAGAATGATCGCGAATCCCATAATCTCAAGCGCCAGAACACCGTTCACCCGCTCGCGGATCGAGGCGTAGGTCGTAAAGGAAACGATCCGCCAACCACGAAATGGAATTCTACCTTCCATCCGCATCACGGCCTCGCCGCGCAGATATGCGTCAGCAGGCAAGGCTGTCCAATCCGACGTCACCCGGATTGCCCGTTCTATGGCCCCCAATGGGGTCTCGCGTTTCAAGGCCTCTGTTTCGCTTAGGCCACGCCAACGTGATTCCGAGGCCAGAATGATCGTCCCTGTGCTGTCTGCTACCAAAACTGCATCGGAAATTCCCGACCATGCACGTTCAAATTTCTGCATGTCGACCTCGACCACGATCACGCCCAAAAGGGACGACCCATTTTCGATGCGCCGGGCGTAGGTAAAGCTGTAGCCGCCCACCTCACGCGGAATCACCGAAAATATTGTCGCATTGGATCGGATAGTATCGACGAAATAGGCCTCGTTGCGATGTGATGATCCCAACCGGTTACGGTCAGTGGCGGCCACGGTGCGCCCTTCAAGATCAAGCAGCATCAGCGATGCGGCGCCAATTTCATCCACAAAGGATAATAGCCGCGCGGTGGATTGACTGAAATTGTTCGAGTCCAAAGCAGCAATTAGCGTTGGGTCACGCGCCAGAAGCTGGGGAACAATGGCGTTACGACGCAACTCGCTCAGCAGGTTTCCGCTATAAAGTGCAAGGCGCAATTCGGCACGATTACGCGTACTTTCAGTGAATCGGTCTGTCAAAAGCCGGTTCGTCACCAAAACGGTGCCCACGGCGGCAGCCACCAAAGTCAACAAAGCCAGACGTATCCACCAGCTTAATACCTTGGATCGGGTGGCCATATTGGTATTCGCTGAAGTTTTGTGGGGCTTGACCATAAAGGCAGAGTACGCCGCCCTTCGTCCCGGCTCAAGTCAGGCAGTTGCCAGCGCGCCCACCAACGCGCGGAAAAGCGCCTCTCCGTCGGTGCCGCCATGCCCCACATCCGCTGCGCGCTCCGGATGTGGCATCATTCCCAGAACGCGGCGGTTTTCTGACAGGATACCGGCAATGTCACCAACTGACCCGTTTGGGTTATCCGTATAAGAGAACGCAATCCGGTCCTGATCACGTAATTCGGCTAGCGTGGCCTCGTCAGCAAAATAGTTGCCGTCATGATGCGCGATCGGAATGTCGATCACATCGCCGGCATTATAGCCGACTGTATATGCACTATTGCTGGTCTCAACCTTCAAGCCAACCGTCTTGCAAATGTATTTCAATCCGGCATTGCGCAATAACGCCCCCGGCAACAGTCCGGTTTCAGTCAATACCTGAAAGCCGTTGCAGATCCCCATGACAAAACCGCCGCGATTGGCGTGTGCTGCCACAGCCTGACAAATCGGCGATTGCGCTGCAATGGCACCACAGCGCAGATAGTCGCCATAGGAAAACCCGCCGGGAATGCCAACAATATCAATATCATCTGGCAGGTTACTATCCTTGTGCCAGACCATCGACACCTCCGCCCCGGCAGCCTCCATTGCCACTGCCAGATCGCGATCACAGTTCGAGCCGGGAAAGACAACAACCGCGGCGCGCATCAGGACATCTCGATCGTGTAGGATTCAATCACTGTATTGGCGAGCAGTTTTTCACACATCGCGGTCACATCTGCTTCGCTGGCACCATCCGCAAGATCAAGCTCGATCACCTTGCCCTGACGCACACCGTTCACCCCATCAAAGCCCATTGCCCCCAGCGCATGGCGAACAGCCGCGCCTTGCGGATCCAGAACTCCGTTTTTCAGCATCACATGTACCCGTGCTTTCATCGCATAATTCCTTGATCTTCTCGCGAAACCCTTCGGCTTCATTTTGGCCTAAATATCCAATTCAACGTTAGCCAAACCAGCAAACGTCTTAGTTGATTAGCGTTGGCTTGGTCACTTGGGGCGAGTTCTTGGGCATAACGCCCAACCGTGTGGCGACTTCGGCGTAAGCGTCCGTCAGATTGCCCAAATCGCGACGAAACACGTCTTTATCGAGCTTGCGACCGGTTTCTATGTCCCACAACCGGCAGCTATCCGGGCTGATCTCATCGGCGATGACCAAACGCTGGAAATCACCGTCAAAAATCCGACCGATCTCAATTTTGAAATCCACAAGCCGTATGCCAACGGCCAACATGACACCCGACATAAAGTCGTTGACCCGCAAAGCCAGTGACAAAACATCGTCCATATCTTGCTGACTGGCCCAGCCAAAGGCCGCGATATGTTCTTCGGACACCAGCGGATCACCCAACGCATCATCTTTGTAGCAATACTCGACAATCGGACGTGGCAATTGTGTGCCTTCCTCAATCCCCAGTCGTTTGGACAAAGTCCCGGCGGCAAAATTTCGTACAATCACCTCAAGCGGAATAATTTCGCAGTTTTTCACCAATTGCTCACGCATGTTCAGACGCCGGATGAAATGCGTCGGCACGCCAATCGTGTTCAGCCCATTCATGAAATATTCTGACAACAGGTTGTTCAACACACCCTTACCGTCAATCACTTCCATCTTTTCGGCGTTGAACGCAGTGGCATCATCCTTGAAATACTGCACAATTGTTCCCGGTTCCGGGCCTTCATACAGAATTTTGGCTTTGCCTTCGTAAATTTTCTTGCGACGCGCCATGTGTCTTGCCTTTCGGGGGGTGTACCAGGGCCGAGTACCTGCCCCTGCCGCTCTCATAGTACAAGGGCCACAGTGTCGCAAGCATGTCGCAAGCCCCTTGCACAAAGACCATGGCGGTTGCATATCTGCTGTAACAACTTTTTAGCTAAAAGGGCCCAAACCAATGACCACTTTTGATGAGCGCGAAACCGCATTCGAAGCCAAATTTGCCCACGATCAGGAAATGCAGTTCAAGGCCAACGCCCGCCGTAACAAATACTTGGGACTTTGGGCCGCCGAGCAAAAAGGCGAACCCCTCGAAGTTGCCCAGGCCTATGCGCGGTCCGTGGTCAAAACTGACATGTCCAGCGTTGGACACGAAGACGTTGTGAGCCTGCTTGCCGGCTATCTTGGCGATCTGGCGGACGAGCAAACAATTCGTGCAAAGATGGCAGAATTCATGATCACTGCCAAAGCTGAAATTATGGAAGAAACTTCCTGATCTTCATCCGGTGCGCAGTGATGCGCGCCCTTCAATATGTTTATGAGTAATTTCAATTTGCTTTATGCCCGCTGCAATGAGACAGCGGTCTCGCTGGCTATGACTTGCCGCCACCCATTAGGATACCGGATATGACAAACGCATTCGCTCAAATGCTCAAGACCCACGACGTCATTCTTGCGGATGGTGCAACAGGCACCAACCTGTTCAATGCAGGGCTGGAAGCCGGCGAAGCGCCGGAGCTTTGGAACACCGAAAACCCCCACAAGATTGCTGCGATGTATCAAGGATCGGTAGATGCGGGCAGCGATCTGTTTCTGACCAATACGTTTGGCGGCACCGCTGCGCGCCTAAAGCTGCATGACGCGCAGCATCGCGTGCATGAGCTGTCCCGTATCGGCGCAGAATTGGGCCGCAATGTCGCCGACAAAACAGAGCGCACGATTGTCGTTGCCGGCTCGGTCGGGCCTACCGGTGAGATCATGGAACCTATCGGCTCTCTCAGCCATTCTTTGGCGGTTGAAATGTTTCACGAACAGGCCGACGGGCTTAAGGCCGGAGGTGTAGACGTTCTTTGGGTTGAAACCATAAGTGCTGCCGAAGAATTCCGCGCTGCAGCCGAGGCCTTTGCGCTGGCCGACATGCCATGGTGCGGTACGATGAGCTTTGACACCGCCGGACGCACCATGATGGGCATCACTTCGTCTGATATGGTGAAGCTTGTCGAAGAACTCGACATACCACCACTTGGATTCGGAGCCAATTGCGGCACCGGAGCCGCAGATATTTTGCGCACAGTACTTGGCTTTGCGGCGCAAGGCACCGAGCGCCCGATCATTTCCAAAGGCAATGCCGGTATTCCGAAATATCACGACGGGCACATCCACTATGACGGCACCCCTGCCCTGATGGCAGATTACGCAGTAATGGCGCGTGATTGCGGTGCAAAGGTTATTGGTGGTTGCTGTGGCACCATGCCAGAGCACTTGCGCCACATGCGCGAGGCACTGGACACGCGTCCGCGGTCTGACCGCCCGACATTGGAACAGATCACCGAAACGCTTGGCGCCTTCAGCTCGGATTCGGATGGAACCGGCGACGCCCCCACCCCGGAACGCCGCACAAGACGCCGCCGCCGGGGCTAGTCCTGGCCAGTGGACCCTTGGATTTCGAACACACCTTGCACAATCACTCGGTTTTCGATCGCATGATCCTTAAGCACATCAGCGGACGTTCTTCTAACAGGCCTCAACGGTCAGCTATGCAAGACAAAGAAACGGTTGTTTCCGACTAGCCTATTGGCCGTTTTAGTGAGCAACATTCTTGTTGCGTGCACCGACATAATAA
>PIVL01000821.1 GCA_003354145.1 Paracoccaceae bacterium | reverse complement strand
CGGACCTGACGTCAATGGCACTTGAGCTGGCGTTGTGGGGGGCAGCGGCTGAGGATCTTGATTTTCTGACACCGCCTCCTGTCGGAGCCTTTGGCGAAGCGCACGCACTGCTGAAACTATTGGGCGCATTGGATGATAGCGGACGGATCACCGAACATGGCCGGGCGCTGGTGGCCTTACCACTGCATCCAAGGCTGGCGCATATGCTGGTGCTTGCAGGCCCTGATGCGGCCCCCTTGGCCGCACTGATGGGGGATCGTGACCCTTTGCGCGGCGCGCCTGCGGACCTGACACTACGCCTGCGGGCGTTAAAGGATCCGGGAGGCTTTGGTCGCGCGCAACCCTTTGAGGTAAATAGAGGTGCAATTGAACGCATCCGCACCGAGGCAAAACGCCTGCGTTCGCAAATTCGCAATTCCGGACATGACACATTCAGCCCCGCAGGCATGGCCGCCCTGGCCTATCCTGATCGCATCGGTCAACGACGCAAAGGCGAAGCCGCGCGGTTTGTACTCTCCGCAGGCAAAGGTGCCGTGATGGCGGATGGGGATGCTTTGGCCAATGCGCCGTTTGTGGTTGCTACCGATTTGGACGGCAACCCGCGCGAGGCAAAAATCCGACTGGCGGTACAGATCAGTGAACGCGAAATCCGCACGTTGTTTGACCAGCATATCGCTTGGCAGGACATCTGCAGTTGGTCCAAAAGGGACCGCCGTGTAATTGCGCGCAAACAGGAACGGTTCGGCTCATTGGTCCTGGATGATCGCATCTGGGTTGATGTGCCTGACGATCTGGTGGCCGACGCCATGCTGGATGGCGTGCGCGATCTGGGTCTGCGCCCGGAAGGGGCTGCACGGCGCTTTGTGGCACGGGTCGAACTGGCGCGCGCAAGCGGGGCGGATCTGCCAGATATGTCCCCCGAAGGCCTTGT